>DAORJH010000043.1:0-10358 GCA_035438925.1 Bacteroidia bacterium
TTCCAAAAGAGATAATATCATTGTGTTGGCTGATGAAGCCCATCGTACCCAATACGGTTTACTGGATGGTTACGCCGCTAATTTAAGAACTGCTTTACCCAATGCTTCTTTCATTGGATTTACCGGAACGCCGGTAGATAAAAAAGATGCAGACACAGAGGCATTGTTTGGAGAAGTAATTCATACTTACGATATCAAACAAGCGGTGGAGGATGGAGCAACTGTTCCTATCTATTATGAGCCCCGCTTGGCAAAATTGCATTTATCTAACGAACAAATTGACGAGGAAGTAGACGAGATCACAGAAGCATCAGGAGAAAGCAGTCATATCAAATGGGCGGCCATTGAAGATGCGGCAGGATCGCAGGACAGGGTGAACAAGATCGCCGAAGATATTTTACGTCATTACAAGAACCGAACTGAAACCATGTTTGGAAAGGCAATGATCGTTTGCATGAGTCGAAGGAACTGCGTGAAAATGTTTGATGCTTTGAAAAAAATTGAAGGCTGTCCGGAAATTGCTGTGATCATCACTTCCAACATTTCCAAAGACCCTGTTGAGTGGAAAGAACACATACGAAGCAAAGAACAATTCGATACCATTAAAAAAAGATTCAAAGATCCAGATGATCCTTTGAAGATCATTATAGTTCGTGATATGTTGCTCACCGGTTTTGATGCACCAGTGATCAATACCATGTATGTAGATAAGGTGATGTCGGGCCATAATCTGATGCAGGCAATTGCAAGAGCAAACAGGGTTTTCGGAGATAAGAGTTCAGGACTTATTGTAGATTATATTGGCATTGGCGATAACTTAAAGAATTCTACCGCCAAATACACAGCTGGTGGAGGACGAGGCGGAACCAACAGCACCATTCCCCAAGCTTTTGAAATGTTTGATGTGGAATTGGAAAAGTGCAAGAATGCATTTCCGATGGAAATTGATTACAGTCAGTGGAGAGCACTGACCACAGGAGATAAAATGATGCTGATCAACAAAGCATCGGGTTCAATATTGAAAGATGATGCGAAAGCAGAAGATTTCATGATGGCAGAGAAAAAATTGAGCGGATTAGTAAGCATCATTAAAAACGACGAAGGATTCAAGCCCTTTGCATTAGATGTAGTATTCATTCAGCACGTTTCCGCCGCAGTTCGCAAGGCAAAATCAGTTGGAGTAACAAAGAGGATCAATCAAAACAAAGTAAGGGAATTGATCTCACAGAGTATTGAATCTGAAGAATTGATCGATGTCTTTAAAATGGCAGGGATTGAGAAGCCCGATGTCTCCATTCTGAATGATGAATTCTTATTGGGTGCCAAAAAGCAGAAGGACGGATTGGAATTGAAGATCGAACTCTTACGGAACATTTTGAAGGGTGAGATTGCTTTGCGTTTGCGAAAGAACATCAAAAAATACACTTCCTTAAGAGAGGAAATCGAGAAAGTGATAGCTATGTATCACAAGAACGCTTTGGATTCCTACACAACAATATTGGAATTGGTAGAAAGAGCCAAGGCAATGCAGGAGGAGGAGAAAAGGCAAAAGGAATTGGGTATATCAGACGAAGAACTTGCTTTCTATGATATCTTATTCGCAAAAAAGGAGATCATCAAAGAAGCCGGTCCAATTCAGAAAGTCGTACATGCCGTTTGTAAAGCGGTAAAGGAGAACTTGGAGATTGATTGGACGAAGAAAGAAGATGCGAAGGCGGCAATCCGTTTAGCTGTGAAGAAGGAACTCAGGGGCAAGGTCAGCCTCGACGAACTCAACAAGATCTTACAAGAAATCATGGAACAAGCCGAGGGTCAGTTTAAAGATTGGCCGGAGGCGGGGTAAATAAAGTATATGAAAACAATAGAATTTTCTTATGGTAGCAAAGATGTTCAAGACATCATTTCTCTTTTTCAAGAAGGAAGATTAAATCTGGAGCCAGGGTTTCAACGTAAATCAGTTTGGTCAGAGAACGATCGAAAGAAATTGATTCTTTCTATTCTGCAAAACTATCCGGTACCGTCAATTTTTCTATACAGATCTACTGATGAAAAGGGTAGGTTAAAATATGATGTATTGGATGGAAAACAGCGAATCGAGTCACTTCTCATGTTCATTGGGATTGGAAGATTTAAAAAGGGGAGATTTGAATTGAAAGCTAAAATGCATGACGAGGGAGAGGTAAAGGATTATGATTGGAATAGAATAAAAAAAGAAAGACTTGAACATAAAGTTACCGGATATAAAATTCAAACCGTTGAAGTCTTAGGGGAATTGAGTGATATTATTGATTTGTTTGTTCGTATTAACTCAACGGGAAAGAGATTGTCAAGTCAAGAAAAAAGACACGCAAAATTTTATCATAGTGAATTTCTTAAGGTTGCAGGTAAGTTGGGTAATCAATATGCAAACTACTTCCTTGATAATCGCATTATTAACAGGGGAAATCTTGTTAGAATGAAACATATTGAATTGATATGCGAATTACTTGCATCTGTTCACACTCAGCAATTACTAAACAAAAAAACTGCGCTCGATAAAATTATTAGTGGAGAGTCCGTTGATAATAGATCGTTAAACAAGTGTAAAGCTGAATTTGTCAGAATTGTGAATAGAATAAAAAGAGTTTTCCCCAATCTTAAATCAACTCGCTTCGCATTTTCTGCTGAATTTTATTCGATTTTTATGATGATTTGGGAATTTGAGAAACAAAAAATGATCTTGACTGATAGAAAGAGAAATAGACAAGCTCAAAAGTTATTGGAATGGATGTCAAATGGTGTTGATGAACTTAGAGGGCAGATATCGAAAGGTAAGGGAACTAAACCTGATCAGCAATTATTTGCATCTTACTTGTTTACTACTCGCGGAGACAGTGATAGTTCTACCACAAGAAAGAGACGAGCGGATGTGTTGTATCAACTATTTTCCGGAATTTTTGAAAAAAAGGACGAAAAGCGCGGGTTCGGTATGGAACAAAGAAGGTTAATCTGGAACAGCGAAGCAAATAAAAGTTGTCCTTCATGTGGAAATAAACTGTCGTGGGAAAACTTTACTATTGATCATATAAAACCTTACGCTTTAGGTGGTAAAAGTCATTTAGGTAACGCGGCGTTACTCTGTCGAAGCTGTAATTCAAAGAAAGGAGCAAGGAGATAGTATGAAATATAAGGGAAATATATTCGGTTTTGTGTCAAGTGACGGAAGCATTTACAATATTCTTTTTGAGGACAAAAGCACCTATGCATGGAGATCAACAGTGTATGCTAAAATTAACAATGAAAAGATTCAGCTTATCTACAACTGGAATGGGGATCCTTATGAAGTTAATCTAACGGAGCAGAAAAAGGATTACTTTATTGGAGATATACTCAAGTCAAATAAAGTATGTGGCAAAGTTTATTTCTGGCAATACACCAGTAAATTGGGAATAATGCTTACAGGTGAATACGTTGAAGAAGGATTAAAATCTGATTGCTTTATTGAATTACAAAAAATAAAATAACTAATGTATGCCCATAACTACAGAAATAAATTTCAGTAATAATTCAATCTTAAGACCAGAGCTCAAGATAAAAGCAGTAGTAGATTTTGTTCAAAACCTGAACGAAAAATATCCGGGCTGGAAGGAATTCTTCATTTCTAACAAATTCGATAAACAGGTTCGCATTTTGTTACATGAAGATAGGAGAATTCAAATAGTCACAACCCTATTGATAGGTAATCTTCTTGTATACCTGGATAAGAACCACAAGGATTGGCTCCGTTTCGGTATTAGCAATAGTAAGTTCAAGGAGATCCCCTATTATGATTGTACACCCGGCATGCTAATCCGTCCGAGTACAAGTAACACGAACATGTATACCCTTGTTACTGGGATCACCGAACTATCACCCACGGAAAAAGAAGTCCATTGCTACCAGGAAGGTCGGAATGTTACTTTCAATTCAGAGAACTGTAAAAAGTACAAGTTCGCTATGTTATCGAACTCTATCAATAAGGAAGATGTGCTTGCTATAGATTGGCCGGAGAAGAAGTGAAGTTCACGTTTACTTATATCTTTCCCATCCAATCCATCTTTCTGTAAACCATTTTTGGATAAACTTAAATGATTTTTTGTCACCAATTTCTGTGATTGGCATTGTATGCAAAATTCCATGCCGAGCAAAGTAAATGCTCAGGTAGTTTATTTTATACTTTTTCTTTTCACCATTAATCCCGGTTGTCATATGTGCAATGTAGTAAAGTATTAATTGATACTTATACGAGGCTTTGAATTGAATGGTATCTACAGTTTTAATATCAATAAGATTGTCATCAATCAACAAGTCACCATCGGAATAGAATCCGGGGAAATATGGATTTACCAAGTACTGTTTTTTTGCTCTGAATAAATTGTTCGGCACTATTTTTAACAGATCCTCCAACTCCTTAATCTCCTCCTCAAGGTATACTCCAAAATTTTCCACCAAAATGTATGCTCTTGAATTAACATCAAGTCTTGCAAGGAATAAACAAGATTTCAGCAATTTATCCGTTACTTGACCAGATTTTATAAAAGAAGTGTAATTTGATTTTGCTTCTTCAAATTCACCGATTATTTTATCATAAAAAGTCTCCTTACTAATTACTTTTCCTTCCCAGAAATACTCTGTATCAAAAATAATTTCACTTTCCTGATCAAAAATTTGGCTATGAAGTCTTTCTATTGAACTCTCAGCAACCCATCCTGATTTATCTGTTCGTTTACCTTTATTAATATATTCAATATGAAATCGAAGTAGATAATCAAAGGCTCCGCCGGCTTCTCCTTTACCTTCATTTTTTTCTGGAACTTTTTTAGAGGTTTTTTTTTTGTCGATTGGAATTTCAGGGAAACCAAAATGCAGTTTAATAAGTTCCCTGAATCGAGGAAGGAGTCGGCTTTTTCTTAATATCCGTGGAATAGACATTTACTCTTTAATTTTATTTTTATAATAGTTTACCTTTTCCTTATAGTATTGATCACGCAGGCTTACCTTCCTGGTATCTTTAATGTTATTTTCCTTCAGCCAGTTTTCAAAACTATGAAATATACTCTCGTGAACAAGTACATAATGCATATAAAGCGATATACAAAGATCAAAATTGTAAATTATGGTTTTCTTTTTCTCCTTATGGTCATAGCAAACAAAAAGTGCTTCTCTTAATTTTGCAAGTCTCGGTAAAGAGACTATTCTGGTAATGGATTCGCCTTTTTTTAAAAGTTTCATTTCAATAAGATCTTTATCGGCTTTATCGAGATAGAACTCGGTCTTTTTAAGATGTAGTTCTTTGTTAAGCCAATTTTGAAAATGTGAATTCATGTTTAATTTGTTATCTTATTCTTGATTTAATTCGTTCTTTCGGTTCTCTAAAGTTTATCTACAAAGATCCCCGAATTTTTTGCCAATCTTTATTCCTTTAATTTATGCGTTTCAAGTAAATAAATAGCTAAAGTCGAGGATGCCCCAACTGCAAGTTTAGCGTGTCTGGGTTGAAGTCCTTTGAATTTCCCGTCTTTACCATGCCCACTACCATATTCATTTCTGATTTCAGAAATACCTTGTACAACCGAAGACAAGCTACCGAGGATTTGTTTAATTGAACTCGCAGCTTTTAATTCATTTGGTATGTCGTCAGGAGTCAATTTCAATAGTTTTGTTGTTTCTTTCATAAGTTTCGGCAAGTCCCAATCTTTTTCGCATTTTTTTTGTCGTTCATCAAAAATAGATTTGCAACACGTTTCAATAAGTTCCTTAGCAATTCCAATTGAAATGTGCGGCGCATTTTCAATCGAAGATTCCATTAAATTTATTTGTTGCGTAACGTAGTCTGCATTCAGGATTTGTTTTATATCATTTCCTTTTTTTTCTATTGTGTCTGTTCCCGTAAATTTAAGTCTTCCAGTAAATAATGGCTTGCCGGATATTTTAGTTTTTTCAACTATTTCATAGTGATCATTCTTCAAATTGTCATTGAAAATTTGAAGCAAACGTGTTACCTCAGATGAGTCGATTCTAACCAATGGATGAATCATTTCACATAAGAAATTCAAAAACATGGAGTCGTCACAGAAATGAAGGTTGAATCTTTTGTCGCCGTAAATCCAGTTATCGTCCCAATCATGAGGGTTGTTCACTCTGTGTTGCCAAATATCCCCAGCGGCATTTGAAAATCTACTATCGAAAGATTCCATTCGTTCAAGATCGAAAAGGCGTGAGAGAAAGTCTATTTCCGTCATTCTGCCGGACCAGCAAAGTCCTTCAGCTTGAATGAAATCGAAGATGTTCTTTCGTGTAATATTTGATATTTTATTTGTCAATTTTGGTAGTATGTATCTTAAATATGGGCTGCGTAGTAGTTATCAGAAGTGACGGGTATAGAATTAAATCGTAACTGGTGTGTATATTTCCTTCGCAGTAAGTCTAACCCCAGTGTAACTTAATTGGGAAATCGGAACGTCAGGACAGAGTTTAATTATCGCGGGTAAATAATGGGTATTGAAATCAACCCCAAGATAAATATGTTTCAAGCTATCTTTGATTGAGCAATATTCATTTTCTATTTTTTCACTAAAATACATGAGTCTGCTTTCTCTCTCCGACTCCCATTCCTTATCCTTTGTAAAATACAAATAGTCCAAATGCAATTTCCTGAAATGTTCCTTTAAATATTTCTCCTTGCCAACTACTTTCATACTTACATAGTCAACCATTTTATGCCCTTCATAAGGTTTTGTTGGGTCGAACTCTGTGTAATTAATTTTTTTTAAGTACTCAGGTGAGGCGGTTTTTGTATTTTGATTTATTAATTGTTCCTTGTCTAATAAAAGACAAATACCCTTATGGTTGTCCCCGTAATGAGCCCACAATTTTGAATACTCATAGCCGAAATAATGTCGATGTCCCTGACAGAAACATATAACCTTGCAATCTTTACGAAGCAAATCACTAATTTCCGCATTATTTTCATTTAAGTCTTTGAAGTCAGTGCCGGGTCCAAAGGCTGCGGCAAAAACGAAACTCTTATTCTCGCGAGGGTCGTTTGTCTTTGTTAATGGACTAAGCAACAATTGTCTTGGAGGAAGAATAAGCTCAATCGCTGTTTGCAGTTTACAGTAGTGGTATATTTTATTTTCTGTAGTCATTTAATGTTGCTTGCCGTCATGCGTCTATACACCATTATTTTCTTAACCTTGCCGTGAGGATTGGACCAATTTTTCTTTCACCATATTCAAAAAGCATTTTATCGGAAATATTGTCTAACTCGCTGTGAGCTTTTGTAAAGAAACCATACCAAATTGCGCCAACTGATGACGCCACAGTTTTTTTAGGAATTGCATTGAGTAGTTTTTCGTATGTCAACACAAATAGATCGACTCTATTTAACACACGATCAACGAAATCATCACTGTCTATGCGCAGATTAAATTCATCTATTATGCCAATAAAGGCTAGCGAAAGCTTGAGTGCTTCATGCTTAATTTCTACTTTGGTCGGGTCAGAGACATTGGCCTTTGGGTTAAACATATTTTGAAGATCACTATCTACGATGACCTCAATTTCTTGATGAGTTATTCCTTTTATCATATTTTATTTTTTTTGTTTTCTGAAACACAATTGTTCCTCTCATATAAAGGTACAAATCTTCTTTATTCCCCCATCCCCTTATGCAGCCCACACCCCTTCCTCCATTCTCCCTTCAATTACTTTAATATCTCTCATCATTCGATGCTTGATATGATAAAAAGTCCATTTCATTTGTTCGGGCTCATCCATGTGATACCTTTCATGAATGACCCAAGCGCAGGATTTCAGATCTAGCTATTCGGCGGAAGCATTTATATTCATGCACTCTAACACTTCTAAAGCGTCATGCAAACTATTTCCCAACCTTTCAATGCTTCGCTGATCCGCAGTGAATTTTATCACTTCGATTTTCACTAATAACTTCCGCAACTCCTCCATTTAATAAAGTTACGAATGAGTAGTAGCAAAGCCTTGCTACAAATCGTAGCATAATTGTTAAATAGATTGTTTTGTTGAAAAGAGTAGGAATTCGTACCTCCTCGGCTATCTCTTTAAGGCCTCTATCCTTCCAACAAACCCATCCCAGGCATCCACCAGTGGTGCCCGTTCAAAAGGGTTATTGAGTCCCAATTGTTCCAATGTATTTCCATCCTTGCCATAATTGCACGGAGCACATGCTGAAACAAGATTTTCGAGGTTGGTTCTCCCTCCCAGATTCCAGGGAACAACATGATCAGCCACCGGCCATGTCAGATGAATGATCCCGTGTATGCTTTTACTGTCCTTTCCTTTGCGGAAGAATGGAGAATTTAGTTTCTCTATGAAAAGCTTTATGAACTTTTGCGAAATAAGTTTGGCTCCACAGTATCGGCAGCGGTACCCGTCGCGAGTGAAAACTGCCTCCTGTATTCTTGCCGGTGATCTAACGGGGTCGCGGAGTTCCTCTGCAAGTTTTTCGGGTACCTTTTTGTTCAGCCCAATTCTCCGTTGCCTGCCTGACATTTGTCCATGCTCCACATACCAGTCGGTCATTTCCTTGCTTTTGATGGATTCAATCAACATAAGGCATTCATCCTTTTTTCCGTCAAAGAAAAGATCTGTCGCCTTAATGAAAACTTCAATTTCAGAGGTAATGAATGTTGGTATTGGGAGCAAGCACTCCTTGTTCCATTTGGAAGGATCAATGTCCAATTCGGTACATGAGTTCTTGGTACGGCACATCGAGGAATACTAAAAGTTCGGATTATTGCTTCGTTTGATTAAATTGATTCAAAGATAGTATTCTGTCTTGTCTTTTTTTCATTCTAAACCTGGCATATCCATCACGATCCATAATTATATCTTTATACTTAATAAAATTACCCGAGGGCGAAGCAAATCTGTACTTCCTTTTTTTGAAAAGTCGATCGAATTGGGTAAAGTAAAAGTTCGTCAACCAGTCTTGAAACGTGGCCACTCGTTTCACAGGCTTCCGCTTAACTACTTCAGCATTTATAAGGGAATTTGCGGTTTTTTTCAAAATATCAAGTCGATCCTTTGACCATTCCGATTGCACTTCATCCTTTGCCTCCTTTTTTCGACGGTGGTGCTCTTGTATGTGAATGCTCTCCGCATGAGTCATTCTCTTTTCAAAATATATGTCCATAGCTTCTATAATCAGAGTGCCATCAAGCCTGTCATACAATTTGCCGAACTCACCTGTCCGGAACTTTTTACTGAAAAGTATTAAGTCTTCTATTTTGAGGGCCATGCACTTTTCGTGCAATAAATTCGCCGTCTCTTTTATTTGATGAATATCCATGTTTTTCCCAACGTTCACAAAGAGTGAAATCTCAGTTATCATTTTAATTAGATTGGTTTTATAAAATCCATTCGCATTTGGATTACCTTTCACCATTATACCGAAGACCGGCGAATGAGACACTAAAACATCATCATAAGTTGAAACTATCAGGGTTTGAAAGGATGTTTGAAGCGGCATCATCAAGGGCTTGTACTGCGGATCGCTGTCCTGTAAATTTGGATTTTCCATTGTTATTTGATTTGAAATTTGTTTGTAATTCAAAAAGCCCTTGCCAATCTCCGGCAATGCTGTTTTCCATCATTGTAATTGCATCTCCTTCATTATACCGTTCCAACTTATGCAAAGCCATTTTAAGTGCTGATTCCGACTTCCGCTTCCATTTGGACATATTGATCAACATGTACCAAGTTTCCTGAAACTTTTCAGAGTGGTGCGGAAGTTTCAAGTTGATCCGTACATTACTTTCATTCTCTTTTCTATCTCCATTTTTATTTTCATCTTCATTTTCCATATGCTTTTGCATATGTTTATTTTTATTTTTAGATAATACATAGGTTTTCTTTTGCCTTGATCCATTGAGGCGACGGCTTTCTGTGAACTTAGATCGTTTTATTTTTTCGTCCGCAAGTCTTTGGTTCCAAAAATAAATTCCATCCGTTAGGAACTTATCTTTGATGCTTGGCCAAGCAACATTGAAGCTATCACGAAGCATATGCTTAGCATTTGCAAGAGTAAATTTCCCCTTTGAAAACTGAAGCATTAACAATTCGAGATAACATCCTTTTTCAAGTAGGTTCAGGTGCATTGTACCCAAATGCCAATCACCGGGGTAAAAAAGAAAGGCTGGATCTTTAGCCATTATTCCCTCCGTTCCCACTGGTATTTACACTTAGCGGAACAAGGTTCGCTTCAATTTCACTTCTCTTGAAGTAGACTCTATTTCCGATACCGTAAGGTTTGAGCTTTCCTTTCACACACCAGTTATGAATGGTGGAAAGATCACATT
>DAORJH010000044.1:0-10350 GCA_035438925.1 Bacteroidia bacterium
ATCCCTTAAAACGTACACTCATCTACTATCCTGGTAGTTTTTTTGCTTAAGGTCTCACCATTGAAGACAGGTGAATAACTCAGCATGATCTCGCCTGTATGAGGCGAAGCTGATCGCATTTTATTGATGGAAAGGTCGTAGGCCAGACCTACATTCAACTGCCTTAACAAACGAAATTGCACCACGCCACAAACAAAATTCTTTCCTCTGATGCTGGCACCAAAGCCGACGATCTTGCTAACATAATCCATCACATTCAACTCCAAAGAAGGCAAACCTAAAAATGAACCTCTTGCATTTCCGGCAATCACCAATGAATTGTAATAACCGATCTGTTGTTTCCATCCGGCTGTAAAATTATAATGCGGCCAAACGCGAGAAGGAGTTCCTATCGTTCCTCCTATTCCCTTCTGAGAATAAATACTTACTTGCTGCAAACAAACTCCCGCAAAGAATCTTTTATTGGAGACCCTCACACCCGGCACAATATCCGGCCAGGCAATGACAGAGCCTGCACTATTTTGCACAGCGGGATCATTCCTGTCAAGATTATTCAATGTGATCTTGTATTGTTTAATTCCGGCAAATACGCCGGCTGCTAAAACCGTCTTTCCACTAATGAATTTGTGAAAGGTATAAGAAAGCCAAACATCGTTATGTACAAAATTTCCATTCTGATCCTGATCCACATACATGCCTACATTGTGCCATTTGCTGTAAGCGCGTTGCGGAACAAAATTGTAATTAAAGGAGAAGAAAGTTGATTTGGGATTATTGGATACACCTATCCATTGGGTTCTGGCACCAATGTAGATCTCGTAAGGCGCAGCCAATGAATTTCCGGAAGAGGCAGGATTGTACCCATTCTTATTAAAAGTGAATTGCGTCCATTGCGGAAATTGCTGTGCTGAAATATCAGACAAATTCAGAATAACGAACAAATATGAAAACAGCTTTTTCATCTGAGTATGGTCACATCTCCTTTCAAGTGTTTGCTGTCTCCACTTTTATAATAGAAAACATAATAATACGTTCCATCCGCCACATCCACCGATCCCATTTTACCGTCCCATTTCGTATAGGTTCCTTTCTGCTTCATTACCTGCTGTCCCCATTTATTGAATACATACAATTCGAAATCAGGAAAGAATTGCGTATTATATA
The DNA here is from genome assembly GCA_035438925.1 of Bacteroidia bacterium. Taxonomy (GTDB): domain Bacteria; phylum Bacteroidota; class Bacteroidia; order B-17B0; family Aurantibacillaceae; genus Aurantibacillus. The sequence continues at coordinate 1,165 of DAORJH010000044.1, forward strand.
TATCCCATTCATCATTGTAATTATCTCCGTTAGGGGTGAAATGTGTTTCCATGATCACCGGACATTCGATCTTTTCTATCTTAAATGCAATCGTGGTATCCAGCTTATTTTTGATCTTGATCCTCACATTATAATCCCCTGCTGTCAATTCATCTATGCTGTAAACCATACTTTTACCGTTGCTCCAGTCGATCGATAAGGTATCATTCAGCAAAACACCTTCCAACTGAATTCCGGCCGCTCCTTTGGTACACTCCTCATGCTTATAAGATGAACTGATACTATAAGAACGTTGTGAAAAGAGAACAAAGGAAAGGCAAGAGAAAAGAACAATAAATATAGACTTTAAGGCCTGCATGAGCATCAAATAATAAAGATACAAAAATACTTTTCTTTATTTTAAGGCTTTCGATGTTCTTTAATTAAACCGTATCTTTAAAACCAGTATGGAAGCTATTATTGATAAAATAAACAGAGAGGCCTTGCAGGACGAGCTTAAGGCTGAGCGCTTTGTACGTAAAACAAATAACGGCAACAATGAGATCTATATCATTGACCACAAAAATGCCCCCAATGTACTGCAGGAAATAGGACGATTAAGAGAGGTCACTTTTCGGCATGCAGGTGGAGGAACCGGGAAAGCAATTGATCTGGATGAATTTGATACAAGCGATCATCCCTATCAGCAATTACTGGTTTGGAATCCGACCGATAAGGAAATCGTAGGAGCTTATCGTTTCATCTTATGCAAAGATGCGGAATACCGTCACGGAAAGGTTCATTTGGCCGTTACCGAACTCTTTAATTTCAATGATCTTTTTTGTGAAAAATATTTACCCTATACCATTGAATTAGGACGTTCTTTTATTCAGCCCCTATATCAGCCCAGCGAACAGTTCAGAAAAGGTTTGTTCAGTTTGGATAATTTATGGGACGGACTCGGTGCCATTGTGGTGGATAATCCCTCTCAGAAACATTTTTACGGCAAAGTAACGATGTATACCGATTTTAACGTGCAGGCAAGAGATTACATTCTCTCCTTCATGAAATATTATTTTCCGGATAAGGAAAACCTGGTTACTCCTATTCATGCAGTTTCCATTAAAACTGATGTCAGTTCTTTTTTATCAGAACTGCAGGGAAAAGAATACAAAGATGGTCACGCCATTCTGAACAAACATGTTCGTGCTTTGGGAGAAAACATTCCTCCGCTGGTAAATGCCTATATGAATTTGAGTCCTACCATGAAAAGCTTCGGAACTGCCATCAATCCTACCTTTGGAGATGTGGAAGAAACCGGGATATTGGTGACCATTGCTGATATTTATGAAAGCAAGAAGGACAGGCATGTGAACACCTACATCAAAGAAAAAGAACAACGCTAAGCAAATGATCATTTCTAAAGCAGTATTCAAAAAGAGCGGGGCGGCAATGAGTGATTGTCCGAAAAGTCATTTACCTGAATTTGCGTTTATTGGAAGAAGTAATGTGGGAAAATCATCCCTCATCAATATGCTCTGCAATAACAACAAGCTGGCAAAAACATCGGCCACTCCCGGTAAGACCAAATTGCTGAACTTTTTTCTCATCAATGAAAAATGGCATTTGGTGGATCTGCCTGGTTACGGTTATGCAAAAAGTTCCAAATCAAATTTAGAGAAATTTGAAAAACTGATCAGTGACTATTGTGTAAAGAGAGAGAATCTTACCTGTTTATTTATTTTGATCGACAGCAGACATGAATTGCAACACATCGATCTGGAGTTCATGCAGTGGTGTGGATTAAAAGAAATTCCATTCAGCATCATTTATACCAAGGCCGATAAGAACACCAAGTCACAACTGGCCAAGAACATCAAGAATATTGAGAAAGAACTGCTGCAGCACTGGAGTGAATTGCCCAATAGTTTTATAACCTCAGCAGAGAAAAAAACTGGAAAAGAAGAAGTGTTGGATTTCATCCAACATTTGCTTACCGAAGTAAAAGACGAGGAAGAATAAGATGAAAAGTGAGTGGCAGATCCTTCAGGAAAAATTAAAGGAAAGATTCGGAAGTGAAATGGACATGGATGCTTTGTTGTTCATGATCGGTTTGAATGAACTCAGTAAGTCTTATCGTAAATACAAAAAAGATCAGAAGCTGGAAGTGATGCATGTCGCTATTTGTACTTTGCTGGAACCTTACGGATTCTACGAATTCAAAGGAAGAGATGAAGAAGGATGGCCGCATTGGGATCTGAAAGAAGAGATCCCGCATTTAGAAGCAAAGCAGCAGAACAAATTAATGGTGGATGCAATACTGGAATACTTCAAAAAGGGAGAATTTATTTGAACTTTCATCATTCACCTCCTACCTTTCTATTTAAATACGATCAGAAGAACTTTATCCTTCCATATTTAACATAAGGGCCTCTATTAGATGTCCTTTTTTTTCTAATATTGTTAAGTGAAATACTTCTTCTCTATTATTCTGACACTTGTTATCGTAGTTTGTCATGCTCAGGTACAAAGACGCATTGACAGCTTGAAGAAAGTCTTGTTGATACCAGCACATGACACCGTTCACTTTAAAATAATGGTCAATCTGCTGAATGCAGAAAAAAAAGTAGATCTGAATGAGGCCATAAAAACAGCAAGAAAACTTTACAAACTAAGTGAAAATTTATCAGATAAGTTTCAGGCAGATGCAGCCTGGTATTTGGGGATGACACTTTATAAACAAGGAAAAATAAATGAATCTATTGAGATGTCGGAAAAAAGCCTCAACTATTATATTGAGGTAAATGATGAACTTTCACAGGCCCAAACATATAATCAACTGGCAAACGCCTATATACTTGTACCAGACAATAACAAGGCCCTACATTACTATCAATTATCATTAGTGTTAAAAGAAAAATTAGGCGACAAAGACGGATATTCTAATACCCTTTCCAATATCGGTGTAATCTACAATAATCTTGGCAACTACAAGAAAGCGATCGAATATTTTGAAAAAAGTGCGCAAATAAAAATAGAATTGAATGACATGGAAGGATACGCTACTTGTCTTGTGAACCTTCCTGTGCCCTTAGGTAGAATTGGCAGATCTGCTGAATCGATCGGCTTCCTGAAAACTGCACTTAGAATTGCAGATTCTTTAGACTTACAGCATTTAAAGTCTATCGTACTTGGCAATCTTGCCGAGGCACATCTGAGAAATAACAATTTTAAAGAAGCAGAAGCGGCAGGATTGAAATGTCTGGAAATTCAAAAAGTCATTGCAGATAGTTCTGACCTTTGCTCCACGTACATTACATTGGCCGGTATTGAAGGCGAACAAGGCAAATACAAAGAAGCAATTCAATATGCCTTACTTGCCAAAACAGTGTCGGAGAATATGCAAATTAAAGAAAGAATGTACGATGCCTATGGTTCATTGGCCGAGGGATACTATAAATTAGGTGATTTCAAACTTAGTGCTGATTATCTTTATAAATTAAAAGCTGTTGGAGATTCCATTTACAATGAAAATAATTTAAAAAGTGTCAATGAAATGGAAGCGAAATATCAGACAGAAAAAAAAGATGCTGAACTAAAACTGAGAGAAGAAAAACTTGCTCATCAGGATCTGGAAATAAAAAATCATCAGATGCAAAGGTACTTGTTCATCATTGGAATTGTGCTGGCTTTATCGGTTCTTGCGTTTATTTACCGTAGTTATCAGCAAAAAAAGAAAGCGAATCTTATTATTTCAGAGCAAAAAAATCAGGTAGAAGAACAGAGAAAAGCACTGGAGACAAAGAACAAAGAGATCACCGATTCGATCTATTATGCCAGAAGAATTCAAAGAGCATTGCTGCCATCCACTTATCTTATAGATAAGGCATTTATCAGATTAAAAGAAAAGAACAATAAACAGAAAAGTTGATTTCAATTGTAAATGTGTTACGACGTTACATCCGGATTAAAGGCACTGATCAAATACGCCAAACACAGGCGTGATGATCCGAATTACATTGCGGCTTTGGAAAAAAAATTGGAGACCTGGATCAAGGATCTTCCACAACATCACTATGTAAGTGGATTTGCGCATCCAAAACTAATGGTATTTACTAATGAGAAACCGGATGATCCGCAGGCCTTTTATTGGGGATTGATACCACATTGGGTAAAAGATGTTGCAACAGCAAAAACACTTTCCAATCAGACTTTAAATGCCAAATGCGAAACGATCTTTGATAAACCTTCTTTTTGTCTGCCGGCCAAAAAGAAAAGATGTTTGGTTTACATCGATGGTTTTTTTGAACACCATCATGCAGGAAAGAAAACGATTCCGTTTCACATACGATCGAAGGAGGACGAACCTTTAGCATTAGCCGGTTTGTGGGACGAGTGGGTCAACAAAGAAACAGGAGAGATCCTGCGAACTGTTTCCATTGTTACCACAAAAGCCAATGAAGTGATGAAGAAGATCCACAACAATCCGAAGTTGGAAGAGGCAAGGATGCCGGTGATCCTGAACAAAGAAGAGCAAGATCAATGGTTGATGGATTGCAGCAATGAAAAAGACGAATTACAATTGTTGGCATTATGTAAACCATTCGATCCATCAAAACTTGAATACTACACTGTGCCCCGTTTAAAAGGGAAAGAGGCTGTGGGAGATACCGAAGAAGCATTGCGAAAAGTGAAGTATCCTGAACTAGATTCTTCTGAAATGGCTTTGGAATAATTTGTAATTTTACACAAAGAAATATAAAATGTTCAATAAGCTTCTTTTTTCATTTCTCCTTCTTTTCATTTTATTTTCCTGCAAAAAAGGAGACACGGGTGGAAGTGCAACGGTAACGACGTATGTGAACCACCATGGTAAAGCAATTAATTTACCGGTGATCTATGTTAAGTTTGATGCGAAGAAACAACCGGCTGATCCCACGAACAATTACGATCTTAAAATTCAGGGATCACACGAAAACCATGTACATATCAAAGAGCTCCGTTACGGTAATTACTATTTATACGCCACTGGTTTCGATAGCACAAGCATGCAAAACGTAAAAGGAGGAATCGCTCTTAAAATAAAATGGTCGGAAAGAAGAACCGGAAAAGAAGTACAGATCGAAGTATCAGAATAACATTCTACAAAGAGCATTTTGTGTAGGAAGCACTTGGGGCCTTTGCTTCACATTCTGATTTTGCAGTGGCCTGTTTCTTAGCCTTGATCTCAATATGTGCATCACCACCGGTTGGCGTGTCGCAATGACACGAATACGTTTTTGTACAAGACGTTAAAAAAAAGGTCGCAGTAACTACGATTAAATTAAAAAGATATTTCGCTTTCATATTGTATTTATTATTTGAACATTCTTTTTGTGAGTTCTACTAAGCGGTTGCAATAGCCCCATTCATTATCATACCAGCCAATGATCTTCACCAGGTTTCCCACAATACTGGTAAATTCAGCATCGTAAAGCACGCTGTGTGGATTACCAACCACATCAATGCTTACAACAGGATCTTCTGTGTATTCGAGAATTCCTTTCAGATCCGATCCTGCTGCTTTTTTATAGGCTGCGTTGATCTCCGCCACTGTTGGTATTGTTGTTAGCACACAAGTAATATCGGTCAACGAGCCATCCGGCACAGGCACACGCATGCCACATCCTCCTATTTTTCCTTCCAGTTCAGGAAATATTTTTGTGATGGCTTTCGCTGCACCTGTTGAAGTAGGAATAATACTCATGGCTGCAGCTCTGGCTCTTCTCAGATCTTTGTGAGGTGCATCATGCAATCGTTGATCGCTCGTATAGGAATGTACGGTTGTGATATACGCCTCTTCAATACCGAATTGTTCCAGCACCTTCAACATCGGCGCTGCGCAATTAGTAGTACAGCTGGCATTGGAAACAATGATGTCATCTTTACTCAATAAATGATCATTCACTCCCAATACAATTGTTCGAATATCTTCTTCTTTTGCCGGAGCGGAAAGCAACACCTTCTTTGCACCTGCAGTAATGTGTTTCATGGCCCCTGCCTTATCCAGAAATTTTCCTGTGCTTTCAAGTACAAGATCAATATTGTGCTCTTTCCAGGGTAATTCAGAAGGATCCTTGGCTGCAAAGACCAGGATCTTTTTTCCATTGATCACAATGGCATTTTTTTCTGCCTTTACGTCGCCAACAAATTGCCTGTGTACCGAATCGTACTTAAAAAGATGCGCCAGTGTTTCTGCATCCGTAAGATCGTTAATGGCTACTACATCAATCTCATTTGACTTGAGTGCATTTCTCAAATAAAGTCTTCCTATTCTGCCGAATCCGTTTATGGCAACCCGCATCTTTCTATTTTTTATGTTTTATATCGTACGCTTTCTTTTTTCCTGTAGCTAACTCGTAAGTGAACCAATGTCCGTCGTTAGCCATTAATACCTTGTCATCAGAAAAATACTGTACTTCTTCAGCATGCTCCTTCTTTTCCTCTTTCGTCTCCAGATTTAATATCACTAAATATTCCTCCGGTTTAAAAACTTTTTCTACAACGAATTTTTTTGTCGCTACTTCAATGTGTCTGTGATAGGAAGCGATCTTTTTACCATTATATCCGTAAATGTCATCTTCACTGTTCGTTCCTTGACCTGCCGTGCATCCGATTATAAAAGAGTCGATAGGATTAAATTTTATATGAGAATATTTAAATGGTAAAATTAGTTCTTCTTTTCTGTCGAGCAAACCTTCATACATCGAATTGTTTTCATTACGGATCTTACCTACGAAAAAGAGTTCTCCCGGTGAAAAATGGATCTCCTCGTAAGCCTTAAAGGTGAGTTGTTCCAGATCTTTGGTACACATGTAACGGTGATCGTGCATGCTTTTGTCTTTCACTGCGACCGTCATATAGGGTGAGTTTCCCTCGAATAACTGATGTGAGGCTTTTTGCAATGTGAATACATCTGTACTGTCCCCACTCTCCAGTTTTATCTTCAGTTTACTTCCTTTTTTATTCAGATAAGTGCAATGCCAACTAAGTACAGGCGTCTTAATGAATTTGTTCGGATGAGCTGTTCTGGTCTTCGTGCAAGCCATGCATACCTTTCCGGTACTATCGAAATTAAAAACCGTATCATGTACTGCAGGGACTACTACAATTCCCTTTTCCTTTATGCCATACTTCTCCTTCTCCTTGAATACTTCTGTCTGAGAATAGAAACTTTTCCATGTCAGACAAAACAAAAGGTAAAAGAAAACAGGTCTCATGTCACTTTGTATAATCGAATACTTATTCTTTCACAATTCTATAAACAGCTTGTTTGTTTCCGTTAATGAGGTGGATAAAATAAATTCCTTTTGAAGTTTCCTCAAGATCCAGCTCTTCATTCAGCTCTGAACGATTGTAATAAGTGTTTACTTTTAATGTACGGCCGAGCACATCCGCTACTTTCACCTCAACAACAGAACTCATGTCGAGATTTCCTGCACTAATATTAACTTTTGTTGAAAAAGGATTCGGCCAAGCATTGAAATTCACCGCATTGTTTCCTGAGATCTTCTTCAATCCAACCTGATCAGAAATTTCAAAGGTATTGTTACTTACATCCAGAAAGATATTTCCTTTTCCTTCGATCTTAATTCGGCAAAAACTTTCCAGCGCAGTTACGGTTGGCACTGAGATCAAAGCTGAACCATTATTTGGTGTTGAATTATTTAAAACGCTATATGTATTTCCGTTATTGTAAGAAATTAAAATGCGAACAGTATCACAACTCACAGGCGCAGCATCCGTTCCATTCACATTCCAAGTGATCGTTTCGCTTCCACCTGAATACCAGGTAATGCCTGAATTGTTGGGATATGTCAGCAAGAATGGACCTGAATTATTAACCGTTACAACAGAGTTCGCGTAATTTACTCCGCCACCACCTGTTTTATTATCTCTTGCCGTTAAACGGAAATTAAGTGTTTGGGCTGTTTGTGGTACGTATTCTCCCTTTGTGTTCGTATAAGTGTGTGCTAGAATTAAACTTGCATACGGAAAATAACGAGTTGGAGATGCTGATGGAGCATAGGACCTGAAAAATGGCTTGTTGCCTGAATTCCAGTTTCCACTTGTTCCTGCATCTACTTCTTCCCATGAATACGTTAGCGCATCACCATCTGGATCCGTTGCACTTCCTGTTAAACAGAAGGCTGTTGCCTTTGGTATAGTGAAATTTCCAGGTCCGGTTACAACGGGAGGCTGATTTCCTGTAGGAGAAACAGAAGGGCAAGTTCCGCCGCCGCCTGATTGTGTGAAATTAATGATCTCATCAAAACTCACTGGATGAAAATAAGGAATACTGTTTGATCCCAGGTCGTTCGTGCCACAAAGTCCCGCATACGCCATGATAGTGATCCCGCTTCCCGGCTCCATTGCAGTTGATCCGTTTCTGTTACCTCCTCCGCAAGATCCACTTGTAGAATTAAAACAGTGATTCCCTCTGAACTGATGTCCCATTTCATGAGCAACATAATCGATGTCATAAGGATCGCCAACTGGACTTGGACTTCCTGTGATCCCTTCCGATTTCGAACCCGAATTACAAACACAACCCAGAGTAGCTAAACCACCGCCTCCGGTGCTGAAGGTATGACCTATGTCGTAATTTGCAGACCCGATCGTTGCTGAAATCACAGTCTGACTTTCATTGATGAGTGTATTGGCGTTGTTATTTCCGTTGAACGGATCGCTTCCTGCAGAAGTAAAGATCACATTGGTTTCTGTTGCAACAAGCACAAGACGCACTGCTATCTCTGTTTCATAAACACTGTTAACGCGATTGATACTTGTTACGATCTTAGCAAGTACCTGTGCTTTTGTAGGTGAGCCAATGCCGGTTGCAGCAACTGCATATTCTCCTGTACAAGCTACAGCGCAACGATACGTTCTTAAATTCTGACCAACAGAAGTTGATGAAGAAGGTCTATTTACCTTTTCTTCTTCTTTTTTTTTAGGAGCTTCCTTGGAATTGGTATTGGTGCTTGCTTCCGGAATGATGCTGGCAGGATCTTTTTTGAAATCTTTTGTATAATACACAATATAATCTGAGGTGTTTCCTACACAATAAGGATCCAGAAAATAATCACCGTTCACAGAATGGATATTCAAGTGCAAGCCAAATTCTGACCAGTCTGCTTTTCCATTCGCATAGACATCATCCACACCTTT
>DAORJH010000045.1:0-10264 GCA_035438925.1 Bacteroidia bacterium
TATCGGCAATGGCTGCAGGGTTACGTGGATCGTCCTCGGGAATACCAGCCTCAACTTTACCAACAAGATCTGCTCCAACGTCAGCAGCTTTTGTGTAAATACCTCCGCCCACACGTGCAAACAAGGCAATTGATTCTGCTCCTAAAGAGAAACCGGTCAATACCTCAATCGCAGTTTTCATTTGATCACTGTCAACTTCAACTACATTGAACATTTTCAAAAAGACAATGAACAATCCGCCAAGACCAAGTACAGCTAATCCGGCTACACCCAGCCCCATTACGGTTCCACCTGTGAAAGAAACTTTAAGCGCTTGTTTTAAACTGGTACGAGCCGCTTGCGTAGTACGAACATTCGCCTTCGTTGCGGCCTTCATTCCAATATAACCTGCGGTTGCAGAGAATACGGCTCCAACGATGAAAGCTAGAGAAATGATCCAACTTGAATGGATCTGCTGACCATTTACCTCATGAATTGTTCCCGAATAGGCAAGTAATGCCGCTGCGAATATTACAAATATGCTTAGAATCTTCCATTCTGCTTTTAAAAAGGCCATGGCTCCATCTGCAATGTAACCAGCCAGCTCCTGCATGTTCTTGTCACCTGCATCCTGTTTATTTACCCAGGCCGATTTAATGGCCATGACTATTAAACCTACTATTCCAAAAACCGGGATCAGATAAATTAAATTCTCACTCATAAAAATTATTTAATTAGGGGTGCAAAAATATGAAAATTGCGTGAATTATAAAATTCCGCAACTATTTGATTATTAGAAAAATAATGCTATTTACCTTTTAAGGGATTAATAATACATTTGTGAAAATGAACTTGCAGAATTTTGACCTGATAGTAATTGGTGGTGGTCCAAGTGGATATGCCGGCGCCATGCGTGCCATTGATTTTGGCAAAAAAGTTCTGTTGATAGAGCGAAAACGTATTGGTGGGGCCGGTGTTTACGATGGGGTTTTGTCTTCTAAAACCATGTGGGAGCAGGCGCTGAAAGTTGATTCTATCAGAGAAATGATTCCGGATTACGAAGCTGATTTTGATAAAATTGTAAAGACCGTGAACGAAGCCTTGTTTGAAAGAAAAACACAAATGACGGTTCACATGCAATTGCTTCAGGAAGCGAAACCGGATCTTTTGCACTATGAAAAAGGCAGTGGTTTTATTATAGATAAACATACAGTTGAATTAAGAAAGGAAGATGGTACCATCAGAAGATTCTCTACAAAAAATATTCTGGTTGCTACCGGAAGTCGCCCTCGAAAACCGAAAGGGATCGAAGTAGATGAAAAGAATATTCTAACGAGTGACGGCATTAAAAACCTCACCTCTTTTCCAAAAAGTCTGGTTGTAATGGGTGCAGGGGTTATTGGTTGTGAATTTGCTACCATTTTCTCCGCCTTGGGTAAAACAAAAGTGTATTTGATCGACAAAGCAGATCGTATTTTACCTTTTGAGGATGAAGATGTAGCAAAAGTTGTTTCAGACAATCTGGAAGCACAGGGCGCTGTGATCCACCATGGAGCCTCTTTAAAAAGAATGGAAGTAAAGAATGGAAAAGTGGAGTACGAATTGGAATATAAAAATGGAAGAACAGAAGTGATCAAAGTGGAGAAAGCACTCGTTTCAATTGGACGCGAAGCCAATATTGAGAATATCGGATTTGAGAATGTAGGGATAAAAATGAATGAGCGGGGAGGAGTTTGGGATGATGACACCCAAAGCAATATCAGCAACATTTATGTTGCAGGCGACATTACAACCGAAGTAGCATTGGTAAATGTGGGAGAGAGAGAAGCGAGGCATGCAGTTGTAAGGATGTTTGGCCCAACAGTAAAACCACTTTCTTATAAGAACATCAGTACCATCATGTTTCTGAATCCTGAAGTAGCGGCAGTTGGAATGAGTGAACAGGAATGCAGGGCAAAAGATATACCACACAAAGTGGTGAAGCTGGATTATACCATCAATGCACGAGCTATTGCTATGCGAAAGACCAAAGGATTCTTTAAGATCATCGTAACGAATGATAATGGAATGCGAATTCTGGGAATGCGTGTTGTTGGTGAACATGCCAGCAGTGCCATTCAGGGAGTAGCCTATCTGATCTATACGAATCAGGGAATCAGAGAACTGGCGGACATGATGCACCCTCATCCCAGTATCATTGAGGGGATACAGGAATGTTTGCGGATGTTATTGAATAAATCAATTTACAAGCCCTATGTTTTTACTGACAGACTAAAGTGTTATGTGTACGAGAATGGTAAAACAAGTTCAATTGACAGTCTCATCTAAATACATCTTAAGAAAAATTAGCTGATGTTTGAACTTTTAAAGACTATTTTTGTCAGACGAAATGAACAAACGAATTCCATTTATTATTTCTATCGCATTTTCAATTGCGCTGCTGGCCTTGATCGGAATTCAGGCTTACTGGATAACGAATGACTTTTACGCAAAAGAAGACCTTTTCGCACAAAAGGTCAATGATGCTTTGAATAGCACTTCATCCAAGCTCGAAAGACTGGATACAACAAAAGGCTATAAAAGAACAAGGGTGAGCCGTTCGGCCGTGGTGATCAATCCTCCATTTATCAACAATCAATTGGCGCCTGGTAATTATGTACGAATGATCACCAATCAAAGTGTTGATAGTAACGGAACTCAATTCAGTCGGATTACTTCGCGTGATTATGCTTTTGATTCATTGGTAAAGAACATGAAAGATGATCCTTCTGCTGTCAATTTTCTGAATCAGATCAGAATGCAGAAGAATCAGTTGAAGTCAGCAACGAATGATCTTTTCGGAAAATTACCTACAGGGAATGATTTTTTCAAGGATGAATATTTGTTCGAGTCGTACAATAATTACAAGCAGAAGGTAGATACCCTAATGCTTGACTCTATTCTGAAGAGTGAATTAAGAGCGAATAATATTAAAGCAAAATTCAATTACTATTTAACTTCCCTGTATCCCGGAAGTGCGCATCACGGAAATTTAGTACAAGCAGAGAGTATGGAAGATTCTGTTGGTGGGGCGGTCTACAAGATCAATCTTTCTCCAAGCAATCGCTTCATTGATCCGGAATATCTCATTGTGCATTTTCCAACGCAAGAAAGGGACGTATTCAGAAGTATGCTCGGCTCTTTGGTCCTTTCTTTGATCGTCATACTGATTCTTATTTTTTCTTTTTACATCATTCTTGCCAGCAATCTTCGCCAGAAGAAATTGTCGCAGATCAAGAACGATTTCATCAGCAACATGACCCACGAATTCAAAACGCCCATCAGTACCATTGCACTGGCCAGCGAAATGTTGAGTGATGCAAGTATCAATCAAACGCCGGATAAACAACATAGGTTCTTAAAAATGATTCGCGATGAGAACAAGCGACTGAGTGTGTTGGTTGAAAGTATTTTGCAGACAAGTATTCTGGATAAAGGCGAATTCAAACTGAAATTGACAGAATTGGATGTGCATGAGATCATCAATACGGCCATTAGCAATACGCAACTGCTGATCGCCCAAAAGAATGGTACCATCACTACATTCTTAAATGCAGAAAAACACATATTCAATGCCGATAAAGTTCACCTCACCAATATTATTTTCAACCTGATTGATAATGCCATAAAGTACACACGCGAAGTGCCGGAGATCAAGATCAGCACCTTCAACACCCCCGAAGGGATCATGATAGAGATCAAGGACAACGGAATTGGTATCAGTAAGGAAAATCAGCGTAAAATATTCGATAAATTTTATAGGGTTCCTACCGGAAATGTGCATAATGTAAAAGGCTTTGGACTCGGATTATCCTATGTTTTAGCAGTTATCGTAAAACACGGTGGCACCATTTCGGTTGACAGTGAATTAGGTAAGGGCAGTACCTTTAAGCTGCATCTCCCATTTGACAATTAATGTTAAAGATGTTAAAATTGGCACGTTTCGTGCTATCTTTAATTTATCAATTTAACAAATAGACTATGGAAAATGTTAAAACAAGGATATTATTGGTAGAAGACGATGAAAGTCTTGGGCCATTGTTATTAGAATACCTGGAAGCCAAAGGTTTTGAGGCTAAACTTGCCAACGATGGTAAAAAAGGAGCTGATGTGTTCTTTAAAGGTTCATTCGACCTCTTGTTACTGGATGTGATGATGCCTGTTAAAGATGGATTGACTCTTGCCAAAGAGATCCGTACAGTAGATAAGAATGTGCCGATTATTTTCCTTACTGCAAAAAGCATGAAGGAAGATACGATTGAAGGTTTCAATGCAGGAGCTGATGATTATATTACTAAACCTTTTAGCATGGAAGAATTGCTCGTAAGGGTGAACGCTGTGTTGAGAAGGACCAATAAAGTAAGATCAACAGAGAGTGATGATGTGAATTTCAAAATTGGGAATTACAGTTTTAATTCAGAGAAACAGATCTTACAACACGGGGGTGCAGAGCAGAAACTGACAACCAAAGAAAGCCAGTTGCTTCGATTGCTTTGTGTACATAAGAACGACGTGCTTGACAGGAATTTTGCACTGAAAACGATCTGGCACGATGATAATTATTTCAATGGAAGAAGTATGGATGTTTATATTGCCAAGCTTCGTAAATATCTGAAAGAAGATTCAAAAGTAGAGATCATCAACATTCACGGTAAGGGTTTCAAGTTACTGGTGAATTCATAATAGAAAAATTCATTCAAGAAAAAGGCGCTTCATTATCGGAGCGCCTTTTTCATTTTAATTGCTTCAGAGAACGAGTGGTTTTCCCTGATAATAATCCAACACTTTTAATTTAAAGATATAATCGTATTTGGCCTGAAGAAGATTGCTTTCTGCAACGAAAAGCCTGTTCTTGGCATTGCTGAAATCGAAGGCGCTAATGCTTCCCGCATTGAATTTCTGTTGAGCATATTTGAACGACTCTGCTGCTGCCTCCACACTGCTTTTATTGGCATTGTATTTATTTAAAGAAGCTTTCGCATTCATGTAAGCTTGTGAAATGGTTTTATACAAATTCTGTTGATTGAGTTCCTGGGTGTATCGTGCGTTCAGTAAATTGATCTTTGAATTTTTAATGGCCGTGTGTGTCTGAAGTCCATTGAACAAAGGAATATTCAAAGTAAATCCAATGGTCTTATTCACGTTATCTGTTACCTGATTTGAAAAGGGTGTATTTTCGAACAATGGATTTTGACGGTTATACACCAAGGGCCCTAATCCGGGTATAATTCCCAAGGTATCTGTAACTGATTCATAACCTGACAAACGTTTTGCAACCCCTGAGTATCCTGTTCCGATCGATCCCGTCATACTCAAAGTTGGACTGATCCTGCCTTTACTTGCAGCGTAGGTTTTATCTGCACTCATGATGGCAAATTCTCCCCTTTTGATGCTCGGTTGATTTTTAAGGGCCGTCTCATAGATGTATTGAACGTTGTTGTTCAGCAATTGCGATCCTTCTACTTCCAGTGCAGGACGATTCAAAATGAAATTGGCAACACTGTCGTAATTCATCAATTGCTTTAGAGTAAGAATAGATAATTGATAATTATTGTCGGCGTTGGTCACATTCACTTCTTCATTGGCCAACTGGGCTTTGATATCGTACTCAACACTTTTCGCAAGTGCTCCGGCATTCACCATTTTTTGTGTACGCTCCAGTTGTTCTTTGGTCACATCAAACTGGTTCTTTGAGATCTTCAGTAACTCCTCACTAAATATAACTCCGATGAATGCGTTTGCAACATTGAGGGAAAGATCATTTTCTTGCTGCCTCAGGTTTTGAACGCCGCTGAGGTAAGTGTATTCATTTGCCTTGATGGTGTTATACTGACTTAAGCCGCTCCACAGCACAAGATTGCTGCTGGCGAAAAAATTCTGTGAAACGAATTGCGTATTGGCAAAAGTTCCTGAGAACCGATCAACTGTTTTACCGAAGTTATAATTGTGCTGTGCTCCTATATTGAGGGAAGGCAGAATGTTTGCTTTGGATTGATCGCTGTTGTTCTTGTTGATTTCATTACTTAACGCAGATTGCTTTAAAGAAATATTATGATCGATCGCATATTTGATGCACTGCTGAAGATCAAGTCCGCTCTGCGAATGAACCCCGTAACTAAACAAAAGGGATAAAAAATAAAGAAGGTATTTCATTTTAGTGAGGTTCGTTTTTATAATGACTATCATAATGATGATCGTGATGCCTGTGATGATTCCTTTTATTTCGTTTTACTCGGTTATTCATGCTGATCACGATCGCAAGAAAAACAAAACTAGTGAAAAGAACGGTGATCAAGCCCAATGTCGCATCTTTCATGTAATAGCAAAGTAAAGAAGCCCCAATAGTAATAATGGTAAAAACATAAATGATAAGAACTGATTTGGCATGACTGAAACGACAATCTATAAGTTTGTGATGAAGGTGATTTCTGTCGGCCTGAAAAGGTGAATGCCCCTTCAGCGCACGAATGATAAATACTCGTAGCGTATCAAGCAGCGGATAAATAAGAGCTGCCACAGCAAAAACCGGTTTACTGATATGGATCCAGAAATTATTCAGTTCAAGAATGGGGTACTCGATCAAACGTATTGCAAGAACACAAACAAACATGCCGATCACAAGGGAGCCTGAATCTCCCATGAATATCTTGGCCGGAGAAAAATTGAAGATCAGAAATCCTGCTAAAGCTCCTGCCAGTGAAAAAGACAAGGCGGCATAGGGAAATTCATTTGCAAAAATGAACCAGGTGCCAAAAGTACAACAACTGAGAAATCCAACGCCTGCAGCAAGACCATCCACTCCATCGATCAGGTTAAATGCATTCACCACCACAACGTAAGTGAAGATGGAAAGAAATACACTACCCCAGTAGGGAATGTTATTTACGCCGAATATACCGTGCAAACTTGTGATACGTATATCACCCATCAGCACCAAAATGAGTGCAACTATTATATGGGCAAATAATTTTTTTACAGGTGCAGTTCCGATGATGTCGTCTTTCACCCCAACAAAAAACAGGATCAGACTGGTTGCAATGATCAATTTGAATTCCCTTACGGATTGAAGGATCTTATCATAATGCCCTACGTCCTCAATGCTATACCACAAAGCATAGGAAAACAAAGTTCCGGCAAAAATGATGATTCCTCCAATAGTTGGAACGGAACGTTTGTGGATCTTTCTTTCTTCCGTCGGCGCATCGATCAGTCTCTTCAACACAGCGACCTTAATGAGGGCCGGCGTTGAGTAGAGGACTACAACAAATGCAGTGAAAAAAACAAGTATCAGTACGCTCATTTAGAAATCGTAAAAAATATTATATAGACTGGTACGCAAACTCAGATATAGGTGACTGGTCTCATTATCCGATCCTTTAAAATTAGGAAAATTCTGATTACGGTGCGTATATCCAAGTGTTAGATTCAAATTATAAGCAGGGTTGACGAGGTAGCCGGCGTTGAGGTTCACAGATTGTGTGTTCGAGAAATATTCGCCTGCGCTTAAAACATCCAAATACTGGTACTTTACATTAAAATTGAATCGTTTGTATTTGTAATCTGTAATAATGATGAATTCGTTACCATAACCCGGAGTATAAGCCAAATTTTGATTGTAATGTGACCAGGATTGGTTGTATCTTGTAGTGACAGGGCTTAGGTAACTGTTTTCACTTACACTGTTATATTCAACCTGAAAGAACAGATTTTTAATGCCCAATGCATTAAAATAACAGAGTCCTGCCTGATAACCGAATCCATTCTTGCTTTTATCGGAATTACTCAGATCATCCATCATCACCTGACCATAGAGACTGAATCGCTTTGCGATCTTGATGCGAATATCACTTCCAATAAGAATATTGTTACTGTCATTGAGTCCTTTTTGTGCTGTGGCGGCATAAATGACCGGATTAAAATAATTGTGATCGAGATGAAATGCATTGTTTCTGTCCCCAACACTCCACATGATGCCCTGAAATAGTCCGATGTTTAAAAATTTAGCAGGATTGAAACTTAAATATTGAAAAGCTGCCGGTTTCTTTTGCAGCAAGGGTTCGGCAAGGCTTGAATATTTTACACTAGCGGGACTCAGGTTCATTAAAACTGCATAGATGTTCGTGTACTGCAGGCGTCCTTTCATCCATTGCTGCGTGATCCTTGCATAGGGGTAATTCAGGCAATTGTCGCTTAGGAGCAAAGATCGATAACCATTTCCTATTTTATGTTTTCCATGTCCTGCTTGCAGGTTGATGTTCTTTGTGAGCTGTAAAGAAAAGAAACCGGAAGAATAGGCAAAGTCAAATGCTTCGCCTCTGAATTTTTTCCATCTTCCCTGTCCGGGGATCACATTGTTTTTTCTGGCAAAGGAGTCAAGATAGTGTGGAAGTTTGGATTGATTCTCACTGAACATGGTTTCAACGTAAACTTTTTTTCCGATGTAGGCTGATGCGATCAAGCCACGTGTATTTGTGTAGGTGAGTCTTTCCGTTCCGTTAAAATGTTCATTTCCTCTCTGGAAATTTACCATCGGGTCAATGATGAACTTTGCATTGTGCCCTTTTGGCTCAAAAGAAATGACATGTTTAAAAAAAGCAACATCCAATGCCGGATCATCAAAAATGTATTTATAAATACGGTGTGTGTCGGGCTCTGCAATGTACTTTTCACTGTAAAAATGGATGTAAGGTTTCATGCCACAATGCAGTGACGAATCTTTTTCAGCAAGTCGTCTTTCTGTCAGAAGCGAGAAGAAATAGTCGTTCGGTAAATTGTAAAATTGAGCATTCAGTTGCAAGGTGAAGCAGCAAAAAAGAACATAGCTTGTCCTTTTTAATTTTTCTATGCCTGAATTTTTCAAACTTAATTTTGTAAAAATCAAAGCCTATTACCAGACCTTTACGTTCTGCTTCTTTTTAAAGTCTTCGTATACTTGTGTTATTCCATCTTTCAGGGGTATTGAATATTTCCACCCCAGTTTCTCCAGGTAACCAACGTCCATTAACTTCTTTGGCGTACCATCGGGTTTGCTCAGATCTAATTTTATCTCACCGGAATAGCCAACAATTTCCTTGATCATTAGTGCAAGTTCTTTTATGCTCAGGTCGGTTCCACTGCCAATGTTCACGTGTTGTAATCCACTGTAGGTCTTCATCAAATGAACACAGGCATCTGCCATGTCATCGGCATGAAGAAATTCACGCAAAGGTGTGCCGGAGCCCCAAACAGTAACGAAAGCTTCTTTGGCTTCTTTGGCCTCATGAAATTTTCTGATCAAGGCCGGTAAAACATGCGAATTGGCAAGATTGTAATTATCATTCGGACCATAAAGATTGGTTGGCATAACCGAAATGAAATCGCAGTTGTATTGCCTTCTGTAATTCTCACACATCTTTATCCCGGCAATTTTAGCAATGGCATAAGGTTCATTCGTATCTTCCAGGTATCCACTCAAAAGGTATTCTTCCTTCAGAGGTTGAGGCGCCATTTTCGGGTAAATGCAGGAAGATCCAAGAAACAATAATTTTTTTACTTTGTTGAGATAAGATGCATGAATGACATTGTTCTGAATACACAGATTGTCATATAAAAATTCAGCGCGAAAGGTATTATTGGCCTGAATTCCTCCCACTTTGGCTGCGGCTAAAAAAACATATTCCGGTTTTTCTTTCTCGAAAAATGCGAAAACAGCTTGTTGATCGCGCAGATCGAGTTCTGCAGAAGATCTAAGAACAAAATTGGTATAGCCTTTCTTCTGAAGGTTTCTGTGAAGGGCGGAGCCTACCATTCCTTTGTGCCCTGCTATGTAGATCTTGGAATTGAGTTCCATTCAATAATTATTTATTTCTACTCGCTTGTATTTAAAACTTTGTGTCCACCTTCCATGAGGTACTTATCTCGTTTGAACAATTCCACATCAGCCAGCACCATTTCCCTACACAAAGTTTGTACAGTGTAAACGGGCTTCCATCCCAGTTTCGTTCTCGCTTTAGTTGCATCTCCAACTAATAGATCCACTTCGGCAGGACGATAATAATTGGTGTCAACTTCAACAAGTACTTTGCCGGTCTTCTTATCAATTCCTTTTTCTGCTTCTCCGGTCCCTTCCCACTTAATATCGATGCCTACTTCTTTGAAGGACATATTCACAAAATCCCTCACGGTGATCTTTATTCCTGTTGCAAGCACAAAATCATCGGGTTCATCTTGCTGTAGCATTCTCCACATTCCTTCTACATAATCTTTT
>DAORJH010000046.1:0-10139 GCA_035438925.1 Bacteroidia bacterium
TCCTTTCTCTCAATCTTACATGGTTGCTGCTCCTGCTGTAGCGGTTTCAGCTGACCAAATGCGTGTATTTTATGCAGGTGTTGAGAATCCGGTATCAGTTTCTGCTGCCGGTGTATCGCCAACTGATATTCAGGTTTCTGCTTCAGGTGGAGGTGCTAAATATGTTTCTAAAGGTGCCGGTAAATATGTGTTCACTTTCACAGGTACCGGAACTTGTAACATCAGTGTTTCTGCTAAAGGTAAGTCACAAGGACCGCCAATTCCTTTCCGTGTGAAGCCACTTCCTAAGCCGGACATTAAAATCGGTGGGAAATTTGCTCCTGGTGATATGAAGAAGGGCGAACTTTCGATGGTTGCCGCTTTAGGTGCAGGTGCCAATGGATTTGATTTCGCTGCGAACTATGTAGTTCAAAGTTGGGAGATTGTTGGTAAGGTAAAAGGTAAACCTATGGTTGCTGCCGGAAATGGATCTGGACTTACCAGTGAAGCTACCAATATCCTAAAGAACTGCGATGCTAACCAAAAGTTGTTTATTGATGCAAAGATCAAAGCACCTGATGGAAAAGTGCACAGCGCAACTGTGGGTATTAAGGCAGGACGTTAAGAAAAGTATTTAAAACTGAAAATATGATCAAAGTAAAACATATCATTTTTACAGGCCTGATAGCACTATTTATTTCACCTGTAATGGCGCAGCCAAGTGTATTCACCCCTGGTGATTACCGTGACGGTGTTTATGATAAGGAAAATTCTGTTAACAGAAGACCTATTCCTTATACACATCTTCGTCAGGCCGACGTTACCTGGCAGAAAAGGGTTTGGAGAAAGATCGATATGCGCGAAAAGATCAATCAACAGTTATATTACCCTCTCGAGGTGAATACAAGTCGTATTTCTTTATTGCAAACCATCGTTAAATACCTTCTTTCTGGAGAGATCATGGCGTTTTCAACTATGAATGATGAGTTTCTTATTCCAATGGAAAAAGCGGAAATAAGAGATAAACTGATAGAAAGAGAAGACTCAAGTGATGTGGAGCAATTTGACGCAGCTGGTAACTCAATTATTACAAAGATGCCAGGAGCAGTCGATTCAGCCTGGATGTTTAGAAATCTTACCGAGATAGAAATGAAAGAAGATTGGTTCTTTGATAAGCAAAAATCAACTCTGGAAGTTAGGATTCTAGGTATGTGTTTCAACGCTGCTAAAAAGGGTAAGGAAGAGATCGGTGGTATTCCTCAGTTTTGGGTGTATTTCCCTGCCTGTCGTAAATATCTTGCTAAACATGAAGTATTCAATGTTAAGAATGACAGTGAAAGAAGAACTTACGATGATATTTTCTGGAAAAGACAGTTTTCTAGTCTTATAACCAAAGAGTCAAACGTGTATGATCGTGATATCAACTTCCACGCAAAAGGATTAGAAGCCATTCTGGAGTCTGATCGGGTTAAGGGTGATATCTTCCGATGGGAGCATGATCTATGGCACTTTTAAGGAGTTTATTTTAATAGAAAAGGCGATGGTTTTCCATCGCCTTTTTTGTTTCAGGGATGGCCTTATAATGGCAATTAAATAATATATTTGCTTAAATTTTTAAAACAATTATCAATGAAATTTTCGAGTTATTTGGCATTTATTGTACCGGTAATGATCCTCGCATCTTGTGGTGGAAGTAAAGAAACGGAACACCAAGAAACAGTTGATACCACGCAGGTCGTGATGAAGGATACAACGAAGGTTACTGTTGACGATACAACCAAATTTAAATTTGATTTTGCAATCGCTAACATTCCATCTCCTGTTTCCAGTCTTCAGGATCTTGGTAAATGGGGCATCACCTATGATAATTCAATGTTCAACGATGTTGCCAATCTTTCCAAGTACAATAATGAATTCTCCAAGTCCATTAATCTGGGTGTTTACAATATCGATATGTCCTATGCAATGGTTTCAGATAAAGGCCAGGATGTGTTGAAATACATGAAGAATGTGATGAATCTGAGCGATGGTTTGGGACTTAAAAACGCAGTGAATGGCATGGTAGGTAAAAGAGCAGAAGCCAACCTTGGAAATAAGGATTCTCTTTTCAAGATCATTGACGAGATCTTTGTGAAAAGTGACGATTATCTAAGAACGAACGCAAGAGTCTACACGGCAGCTACTGTTTTTGCCGGAAGCTGGCTCGAAAGCCTTTATATCGTTAGCAAAGTAGGTATTGCTAATTCAGATGCTGCGATCAAGGCAAAAGTGAACAGACACCTTTGGGAGCAAAGATTTCACCTTGGCAACTTGATCAATCTTCTTAATGATTACAAGGATAAGAAAGAAGCAGCAGCTCTTATAGCGGATTTAAAACCGATTCACGAGGAAATAACAGCCATAAAGGATGATAAAGCAATGGATGAGGCTAAATTCAAGAGTATTTCCGACAAGATCATCGCAGTTCGAAATAAGCTCACAAATTGATATTTTTCCAATGGAAAAGCCCTTGAGCGATCAGGGGCTTTTCCTTTTAAAGGTTAAAATTTCTAAAACAAAATCAGCCTAATTCTTTCCTCCCTATATTTGTTAGAATAGTAAAAAATGACAAGAAAAGTAATTATTCTCCTTTTAGCGATTGTGACAATTCCTTTGTTCTCCCAAAAGAAGGAAAAACTATTCTCCTTCAAGATCAACGGAACGATCAGTAATTACGAAGGCCGAACACTTTATCTTCATCATGTATGGAAAGAGAAAGAGTATTCTGATTCGGTTAAAGTAAAGGACGGTAAATTCACATTCAATCTTAAAAGTGCCGAGCCAAATCTTTATTGGTTCAATACAACACCTTATGTCAATGCGCAACCTAATCTTCAGTTCTTTGTAGATCAAGGCGAGATCACTGCAAAGCTGAATGCAGATTCTTTGATCTATTCAACAGTAAAGGGGGGGGCAACTCAGAATGATTATCTGGAATACAAAACAATGATCAATCAATTCGTTGCTACACAAATGAAAATGCAGGCAACATACACGGACGCCATGCAAAAAGGCGATCAGGTTACAATGGAAAAGATCCGTAATGAGTTTCAGGGACTGAACGGACAATTCATTGCAGGCATGAAAGACTTTGTTAAATCTCACCCTAAATCCATTGTGAGCGGATTTGTTGTTTACAATGACATGAATAATCCTGCTGTTCCATTTGAGCAAGTGGTAGAAGCATTGGATGCGATCGATAAATCAATAAAAGACACTCGCTTTGTTCAATTAGCAACTAAGAGGGTAGACTCCATGAAAGGATCCATGATTGGTTTTAAAGCTACAGACTTCAGTCAGGCTGCTCCAGATGGTAAGATGATCAAGCTTTCTGATCTTGCAGGAAAATACGTTCTGGTGGATTTCTGGGCAAGCTGGTGTGGTCCATGTAGAATGGAAAATCCAAATGTTGTCATGGCCTACAATAAATTCAAGGATAAGAATTTTACTGTCTTAGGCGTTTCATTCGATTCGAATAAAGAAAAATGGCTCGAAGCAGTTCAAAAGGATAATCTTACCTGGCAGCATGTAAGCGATCTGAAAGGTTGGGGAAATGAAGTAGGAAAGATCTTTGGTATTTCAAGCATTCCTCAGAATCTTTTGTTGGATAAAGAAGGAAAGATCATAGCGAAGAATTTACGTGGTGCCGCACTGGAAGAAAAGTTGGCAGAAGTAATTAAATAAACATCAATTAGAATAAATCAATTAAGTATGAAAAGGAAAAATCTGTTTGCGTTTTTAATTTTAACCGGTTCAGCTGTTCATTTTACAGCACAAACTTCTTCAGAGCCTGTGGTTATGACCATAAACGGAAAGTCGATCACAAAAGCTGAATTTGAAGCCGTGTACAAAAAAAATAACGGGAAGGAAGTAAAGAACAATCCAAAATCAGTGAAAGAGTATGTAGAACTTTTCTCACTTTTCAAAAGCAAAGTGTATGAAGCGGAAGCATTAGGTTTAGATACACTTTCAACATTTAAAACAGAATTAGGTGGTTACCGTAAACAACTTGCAGCCCCATATCTTACAGATAAGAATACCAACGAAAATCTATTAACGGAGGCTTATGATAGAATGCAATGGGAAGTTAGAGCCAGTCATATTTTGATCCGCATGGATGATTCTGCACTTCCAAAAGATACTTTAGAGGCTTTCACTAGAGTGACACTCATCAGAAATACGATTCTGGGAAAAATGCCTACTGCAGCCGAAATTGCCAATTACGATAAGCTTCTTAAGAATACAACTGAAATTTCTAAGCAGTTGAAGGGAAAAGACAGTACTGTTTACAAAGTAAAAATAGCTTCAGTAAGGAACCTTGCGGATTATTACAAGAATGCAAAAGATAAGTTCCAGGACATAGCTCCAAAAACAAGTGATGATGGATCGGTAGTGGATAATAAAGGCGACTTGAATTACTTTTCAGCACTCGATATGGTTTACCCATTCGAGAATGCTGCTTATAACACCAAAGTAGGGGATGTGAGCGGTATCATTCGTTCTAAGTTTGGTTATCATATCATGAAGGTGTATGACAAAAGAAAAAGCAGAGGAGAGATCACAGTTGCACATATCATGATCAAGCTGGCAAAGGATGCGAGTGAACAAGACAAAGCAAATGCTAAGACAAAAATACTTGAGTTGAAGGAAAAGTTGAAAACATCTACTTTCGAAGAAATTGCCCGTCAATTCAGTGATGATAAGCAAAGCAGCGACAGAGGTGGACAATTAGCTCCATTCAAAGGCGGAAGACTTCCGGCGGAATTCGAAAATGCTGCGTTTCAGTTGAAGAATAACGGAGATGTAAGTGATCCTGTGCAAACTGTTTATGGATGGCACCTGATCAAACGCCTCGATCTTAAAACCATCGCTTCTTTTGATGAAATGAAAAGTGAATTGAAATCAAGAGTAAGCCGCGATAGCCGTTCACAAATGGGAAGAACAGCTTTGATCGCAAGAGTTAAAAAGGAATATAATTTTAAGGAGAATCTGAAGAATCGCGATGAATTGTCAAAGGTACTGGATTCAACTTATCTTCAGGCTACCTGGAAGGCCACTCGTGCCGCTAAACTGGGTAACAAAGAGATCATCAACCTTGGAGGAAAATCCTTCACACAGAATGATTTTGCGAAGTATCTTGAATCGCAGATCACTTTCAGAAGTCCAACCGACATTACTGAACTCATGAAGTCAATGTACAAAACCTGGTCAGATGAAGTTGTGGTGGCTTACGAAGATGCATTGCTTGAGTCAAAGTATCCTGACTTTAAGAATTTATTGAGAGAATACAGAGATGGAATACTGCTCTTCGATCTAACAGATCAAAAGGTTTGGAGCAAGGCGGTGAAAGATACTTCCGGCTTAAAGGATTTTTATGAGAAAAATAAGAATAACTACTTATGGCAAGAACGTGCTGACGTAACAACATACAAATGCCTGAATGAGAAGATCGCCAAGGAAGTTAGAAAAATGCTAAAGGCCAAGAAAGATGATAAAGCGATAACAGACGCTATAAACAAATCTTCACAGCTCAACTTAAGCATTGAAAATGTGACTTATCTCAAAGGTGAGAATAAGGATGTAGATGCAAACTGGAAACAAGGACTGGCTGAAGCTGATATTAAGGATGCTAAGGAAAATAAAGTGCTTATATTGAATGTAAATAAGATCACTCCTAAAACTCCAAAGCAATTGAACGAATGCAGAGGTATGGTTACTGCAGATTATCAATCTTACTTAGAGAATACCTGGTTGGAATACCTGAAGAAAAAATATGTCGTTACATTGAATAACGATGTTCTCAGTACGATAAAATAAAGATCTTTTGATCAAGGCCGCTTCGGCGGCCTTTTTTTTTATACATGAGCAAGGTTTTTTATACGATAAACTTTTTCTTATTAGGTTTTGCCTTAACTGCACAGACCTTTGAATTGGAACAGATCCAGCAATTGTTCAGGCCACGATTAAAAATGGACGCTCGCTATATCTTTAACTCTGAAATCAAAGATACAAGTGGTATGTTCAATCACGGCGAGACTTCATTGGCTTTTACATTCCCTATTAGAACAAAGCTGGGGGCAGAAGTGAAACTGGATCTGCAAAGTTTAAAGCTGAAAGATATTCTGAAGAACAGTGTGAAGTTGCAAGCGTCACAAACATTAGGAATAATGAGATTCGGAGGACGACAAACCACTATCGGATTTGACAGTGTTCCGGTGAAGAATACCATGAACGCCAGTATGGGAATGCTCGGTGTACGATTAACTAAAAAATACAGAGTGATGTTCTGGTCAGCTGTAGCAAATATTTCAGAGCAGGACAAAACTTTGCCGAATGTAGTTCCCAGAGCTACTGCAATGATAGGACAGTTGCATTTACGCGGAATTAAAAAGAGTTTTTTTTATGGTATAGCTGCCGTTTACAGTGACGGACTGTTACTTCCTGCGCCTTTTTTTGGAGGCTCGCAACCTATTGGTAAAAAATTCATTTTCAATTACACATTACCTGTTCAGATCAATCTTCAGTACAAAGATGACCGGAAGACACTGATAACAGCAGGGATCTCGGCTGACGGATTCAGAACAGGAATACTTTATCACCAAAACAGGGTGAACCTGAATTATACTTCCGTTTATTCTTTTCTCAATTTGAGATATAAATTCAGCAATACCTTTTCAGCAAGAGCAGAAGGCGGTTATGTTCTCTATCAGAATCTGCGTTACAGTGGAGATGATAGCTATAAAAGAGTGTATTACCCAGGCACAGGTCCATATGTTCAGGCTGGATTCAGTGTGCTTTTTGGTAAAACCGTATGGGAGAAGATCATGGATGGACTCACATTCAATAAATGATATTATTTCGTTATTTTAGAGCTTACAAAATGCGATTGCAATTAATTATACTATTCTGTCTTTCTTTCCTCCTTTTTTCTTCTTGCAAGGAAAGTGATGCGGATTTGAAAAAGAAGTCCGATCTTGTAATAGCCGGCGATGAATCTTTAAGTCCGGATGAGTTGAATGATCTTATCATTGATACCGGTGATCCTAAAGATAGCATCGGGATGCGAAAAAAAGCCATCGATGAATGGGCTATTGAATCTTTTTTCTATCAGGAGGCACTCACAAAATTCAAAGAAGAGGAGATCGATATTGAAAAACAAGTGAATGATTACCGTAAATCACTGATAAATCACTTGTACAGTACCAAGATCATTGAGGCAAACCTGGATACCAACGTTTCTCTTGCCGAGATTCAAGAGTATTACAACGAGAATAAAGACAACTTCATTCTTAAGGATAATATTGTAAAAGTGAACTATTTTAAAATTCCTCTTAAGGCTCAGCCACTGGAAAAAATGAAAAGGCTTCTGTACTCTACCACACAAAAGGATAAGGATCAGTTGATCTCACTTGCAGCTCAATATGCGGAGAATTATTTTGTGAATGATAGCACTTGGCTCTATCTCGATGAAGTGAAGAAAGAGGTTCCTAAGTTACGCGAACAGGATGATATCTATATTTTTGCCGGCAGGGTCATTGAGATCAGCGATGATGCTTTTTATTATTTTCTCAGGATAAGAGAGGTGAAGAACAGAAACAGTGTATCACCTATTAATTTCGAGAAACAAAACATAAAGAAAGTGATCATTAACAGAAGAAAGACCCAGCTGATCAATCAATACAAGAAACAATTGTTAGAGAAAGCAGTTGAAGAGAAGAGATTTAGAATTCAAACTCCAGCTCAATAGAGAATCATTTCTGTATTAAACTTCTCTCTTACCAGATACTTTTTCTGCTGAAAGGAAAGCAAAAGGCAATACTGTGAAAACAAGTGGAAGGATGTATCTGAATCCGTAGCATCCGATCAGGTTTGTGTCAATCACAAAGATCATCATAGCCGCATAAGATAATATAAAAAGGTGCATCTGTTTCTCCCAGATCTCAAAATTTTCTTTCCTTTTAAGTTTAAAAATTAAATAAATGAAATAGATGATCCATAAGATAGTCCAGTGTGGTCTCCATTGAAATTCCGGATTAATGAAACTGAGGTATCCTCCGGTGAAAAGTAATTTATGGAATATGTTCTCTGCCATAAGATCCGGATGCGTGAAGTATTGTTTAAAGAAAGTAAAACTGTTGACAGGAAAAAAGGTCATGTTTCCGGTGACCGACAGATTTCTTAAGGCGAGAATAGAGGAGCATATCACAAATGAAGTAAGGAGGATAGAATAATTGGAGAAATTGATCTTTTTTCTGATCGTGTAAAAAGTAAAGATCATTATCATTAGCAATGCGATCGGGAAGAGATTGGGTCTTGTCATTATTCCTAATCCTAGAAACATGCCCGAACTTAAAAAGTTCAGCCAACTTTCTGTTTCAATTGCCTTTTTTGTTTGGTAAAAGAAAAGTGCAAGTAGTAAGATGATCAGGTTCTCACTTAAGAATCGGAATGAATAATATTTGTTCATGTCCAATAAACCGAAGAGGAAAAAAACGATAAGAAAGATCATGCCCGTCATTGGTCGCATGTGCTCTCTAAAAGTCTTATAGGAGACGAATATACTCAGTCCCACAAAGCAGCTTTGAATAATATAGATTGGAGTTGTATTCGTTCCAAATATCGAAAAGCAAATGGCAAGAAAGTAATTGTACAGAAATCCATTTGGAAAATCGTAATCACCGTGTACTGAAGGGATGCTTAAACCGTTCATGTGAATATCCAGCGCTGTCTGCGCGTACATTTTCCAATCATCTAAAGGGCCGTTTAATATTTCTGCTAGTTCATTTTGATAAGGATAGAGCCTTATCGCTGCGATCATTCCGAAGATGAGAATAAGAGAGCAGGCGAGTAGATCGTTTGTTCTTTTACTGATCATTCGCCGGAAAATAGATTTAACCCCAGAATCGTTTATTTGAAACGAGCATTTGTTTCAGTATCGGACTGATGCGATAACGGTCTTCTTCGTAGAATTCTTTCAGTGTATTTAATTCTCTTACCACTTTTTCAATACCGATCTCATCTGCCCATTTTAAAAGCCCTTTTGGATAATTTACACCTTTCGTCATTGCCAGATCGATGTCCTCTCTGCCTGCGATCTTTAAATAGAGCGTATCAGCCGCTTCGTTGATCAGCATGCAAAGTATTCTCATGAATATTAGCCTGGATGTGTCTTCGTCTGCCGTGCTTGGAGGCAATGTGAATTCTTTGCTGTATTCGTAAAATCCTTTTCCGCTTTTTCTGCCTAGAAATCCTCCTTCAAGTAATCTTTTTTGAGAAATGGAAGGTTTGAATTTTGGATCGAAATAGAATTGTGTCCAAACGGTTTCAGTTACAATGTAATTAACGTCATGTCCAATCATGTCCATTAATTCGAATGGTCCCATTTAAATCCACCTAAATTTCTCATTGCATGATCGATACTGGCCATATCAGCAATTCCTTCTTCGTAGATCCTCAAAGCCTCACTGTAATAAGGTCTGGCCACGCGATTCACTATAAAGCCCGGAGTATCTTTCGCTAATACTGTAGCTTTTTTCCAGCCATCGATCAATTTTCTGCTTGAATCGATCACATGCTTTTCGGTTGCAAGCCCCGGTATGATCTCTACCAGTGGCATAAGGGTTGCCGGATTGAAGAAGTGAATTCCAATAACTCGTCCAGCTTGCTTGCAAGCGGAAGAAATGGAAGTGATGGAGAGTGATGATGTGTTGCTTGCAAGTACACATTCAGCATTCACAATTTTTTCAAGCTCCTGAAATACACTTTTTTTTATCTGAAGATTTTCTACTATGGCTTCTATGATAAGATCACAATTTTTGAATTTACTGAGATCGTTCTCAAAAGTGATATTCTCAAATAGAGTTTTAGCCGAAGCTTCGCTCAATTTTTGCTTCTCAACAAGTTTTGATAATCCGGACTGAAGATTGTTTTTTGCTTTCAGTAATGCATCAGCATTATTGTCATACAATCTTACTTTATGTCCTGCAGCAGAAGCAGTTTGAGCAATGCCTAAACCCATGGCGCCACTGCCGATCACGCCAATCTCAGAAGAAGTAGAAAGCATAATTATTTAGAGACCACAATTTTTTTAGTAGCTACTTCTTTTCCCTCTGATAGCAGAG
>DAORJH010000047.1:0-9934 GCA_035438925.1 Bacteroidia bacterium
CTCAAGGCTCAAACACCTTCTTTCAATTTTCAGAAATTAGGAAGTGAGGAAGGTTTGAACAATGCCAATATTTTTAATGTTCAGCAACACCCGAACGGATTGCTCTATCTCACAACACAGAATGGGATCTACCAATACGATGGTTATAATTTCGTTAAGCTCAAGATCGACAGCCTGAAAAGCAATGCACTTCAGGGATTGAATATTGTCAACACAAAAGAACTTTACTTGTCTTTGCGGGATGAAGGCGTGGCATCTTATGATCTGGAGACAAAAAAATACAAACTACTTTCACAGATCTCCTTTAAGGGCAATTGTGATCAGTTCATTATCACAGATGATCATGCGTATTTTCTCAATACCGGAATAGAATTGACCACGGTTGATCTTAAAACGAAGGAGATCATTAAAGATGAAGTGATCAAAAAGGACAGAGGCAACACTGCGAATTGCATCTTTAAAACTTCTACCAACAAGATCTTCGTCGGCAGAAAAGATGGATTGTATGAGTTGAACGGTGCCAAACAAACAAAGGCTGATTATTTAAAGAACAATTCCGTTTTCTCTATCACCCAGAACAAAGAGGGAAAACTGATCCTGGGAACTTCCGGTTCTATTCTCATCATCAACAATAATTCCGTTGAGAAAGAGATCGTCCCTGCTTATAAAACGAAATCTGTTTCCTATCTTCCTGACGGAGGAAGGAATATTGAAAAGATCATTGCGGATGATTATGGAAGGATCTGGTTCACTTCTTTTCCGGGAGAATCGCTTTACCTCTATGAAAACAATACCGTACACGACGTTTTTGAGACCCTGGATCTGCCTCCATCCCTTATCAATTGTTTGTATAAGGACAGAGATCAGAATATCTGGATCGGTACATTTTCGGATGGCGTTTACTTCATTCAAAATCCTTATTTCAATTCATTCAATTTTCTTTTCAACCGAAAAATTTTGAATGTCAATTCTGTTTACCTCAAAAATAATTTGTTGGTAGCAGGAACAAGTAATGGTTTATATGGCGTTAATCTGAATAACAATCAATCCAAGATCCTTTCCAAGCCGGATGAAGTGATCAACGAACCGATCGGAACCATCAACGAGATCAATGATGTGATCTATTTCTCCACCCGAAACGAGATCCCTCCTTCAGTTTTTTCCGATTCACGTGTAACTTATCGTTTTCGTTCGCTAAATGCAGCACAGTTCTATCCCATTGAGAAAGACAAGATCGTTGTTGCGGACAGACAAGCAAGCGTTCTGCTATTTAGCAATTACGGAAGCACATTTTCTGACACGCTCATCTCTTTCAGTAATTACAGAATTGCGATCAACGACTTCATCAAAACAGGCGATTCTCTTCTAGTTGCAACAGGCAGTGGATTGTATCTCTATGATTTTAAAACTAAAAAAGAGAAGGTAGTGAGCGGCGTTCACTTCAATTACATCATCAATGATCTGGCCTCAATTAACGGAAAGATCTATCTTGCACATGAATCCGGTATCACGGAGTTGAATTCACAAAAACTAATTCAAAACATTGGCAACATCAACCTGAGTGCAGTCAAGAAGATCAAATACTTCAATGAACTCATTTGGCTTGCAACTTTAGATGGCGTTTATATCTGCGATAAGAACTGGAATCCATTGAAGGTGCTGAATAAAAGTTCCGGACTCCTTTCCAATTCCATCAGTGACATCGTATTCAATAATGAGACCGTTTGTATCGCAACTGCAAGAGGGATCAGCGTTGCCTCCCTCAACAGCATTATCAATGGCATTTCAAAACTAAGACCTGTAAGCATCAATCAATTGAATGTGAATGGAGAAAGCATTCCTTTCAACAGTGCAGGCATATCACTAAATAAAGATCAGGAAAATATCAGCATTTCTTTTTATAGTCCCTTATTCAGTAAGCCCAATAAACAGTACTATCGTTATCGGATCGGTCAAGGTGAGTGGACCTTCATCAACGATAATTCCATTTCGCTTTCACTGACCACAGGAGGAGAATACAATATTGACATATCGGTATCCGGTGACAAGATCAACTGGAGTGATACTACCGGAATTAAAATAAACAAAGAAGCGAAGATCACCGAGAGTAACTGGATCTATTTAGCTGTGACACTGGGTGGTCTTTTGCTGATCAGCTTTATCAGCTGGCTCATCATTAAAAGGGTAAAGGAAAATGCCAAAAGAAGATTACAGGAAGAACAGCAGGTGAACGTTTTGAAACATCAGGCCATGAATGCCTTGTTAAGTCCCCATTTCATTTTCAATTCACTCACATCCATTCAAAATTACATCAATTCAAATAATAGTTTGAAAGCAAGTGAATACCTAGCTAAGTTTTCGCGTTTGATCCGAATGATCATTGAGAAAGCCGCACAGAGGGAGATCACATTGCACGATGAGCTGGCTCGACTTACGTATTACCTGGAACTGGAAAAGGAAAGATTCAAGAACAAATTCGATTTTTTCATTGAGGTAGATCCGACTATAAATACTACGGAAGTTAAGATCCCGAACATGATCATTCAGCCACATGCTGAGAATTGCATCATACATGGCATCCTTCCAAAAATGGAACACGGAACGCTATTGATCAGCTTTAAGAAACAAGAAGGAAATAAATTGTGTATTTGCATTGAAGACGATGGAATTGGATTGATCAAAGCGAAAGAACATTCCAAAACAGGACATAAATCATTGGGAACAAGCACCATCAAAACAATCTTGGATATCAATTCCAAATTGAACGGAAAAATGCAGACCGTTAGTATGATGGATAAAAGCACTTTAAACCCTCCTTCAGTAGGAACAAGAATAACAATTGAATTGGAATTATAATCAAAAGGCTAGTCACATATTTGATCCTATTCTTCACTGTACTGGCAAAAGGACAGAACATGAATCTATTGCCGGATACATTTGGTATTTGCGCCGGTGAGATCGCCACCTTAAAAATTGAAAAGAAGCTGGAGAAGAATGCGACCATTATCTGGTTTGACACCTATGCCGGATTCACGCAACAACAGGTTTTAGCTTCGCAACCTTATGCGATCAACCTCGCTGTTTTAAAACCAGGCAAGGTCACCGTAAAGGTCATCATTGGAAAAAATACCTATTATGATAGTACCATGGTGATACTGAACAGAAAGCCGGTTCTATCTATGAGAGACAGTACCTATTGCAAAGGTCGTACCTTTTACCTTGATGCTAAAAATCCGGGAATCAAATATCAATGGAGCACAGGAGAAACAACGCAGAAAATAAAAATTGAGAACAGTGGTATCTATTGGGTGAAGCTGAACAACAATGGCTGTGTTCAATATGATACTGTTGCTGTCAAGTTTGTACAGGGAGCAACGCCCAACTTTGGTGATGAAGTGAGTTTTTGCTTAAGTGATGAAAACAAAGTTTTGAGTATTAAAACACTTCCGAATACGAAGATCCAATGGAGTACAGGATCTGTTTATCCAAGCACCAATGTTACAAAAGAAGGTGTCTATTGGGTGAAAACAGAAAACAAAAGTTGTGGTGAACAAACCGACAGTGTAACCGTAAAGCTGAAAGCCTGCGATTGCGAGATGCTGATACCAAACAGTTTTACGCCGAACGAAGACAACCGAAATGATTATTTCTTTCCCGTTTTGCAATGTGAATACAGTTCTTTCAAAATGACGATCAAGGATAAATGGGACAATGTGGTCTTCATTACAAACAGTGTAAATGGGAAATGGGATGGGCGTTTTAAGGGAAATCTTTGTCCGGAAGAAGTTTACATCTATGAAATTGAAAGTGTTGAGAAACTAAGCGGAAAGAAAAATGCCCCGAGGATAGGAAAAGTTTCCTTGTTCCGTTAAACGTTTTTGTTGACGTATCGGGTGAAAAAAATTCTTTTAATATTCCCGACAAAATGTTATGTTTGTTAAGCAAGAAAGATGAAGGCGAAACCAAAAATTGAAGTTTGTTTTACTCCACAGGCATACCCCCTGTTTCACAATCCCGACGCCATTGTAGTTGTGATCGATATTTTAAGAGCCACTTCGGCCATTACAACGGCTTTCTTCAATGGTGTTTCAAAAATGATCCCTGTTGCAACAATTGAAGAAGCAAAGACCTACCTTGATAAAGGTTATTTAGTAGCAGCAGAGAGAAATGGAGAATTGGTGGAAGGATTTGATCTTGGGAACAGTCCATTTGGCTATATGAATGCTAAGGTAAAAGGAAAGACCATAGCCATTACAACTACTAACGGCACGCAGGCGATCGAAGCTGCTCGAGGAGCCAGTAAAATAATCATTGGCAGCTTTCTGAACATGGATGCTGTCATTAACTATTTAAAAGAGGAGAAGAAAGATGTTCTCTTTGTTTGCGCCGGATGGAAGAATAAATTCAATTTGGAAGATACCTTATTTGCCGGAGCCATCACACATGAACTTGTTTACAAACATCATTTCGATACAACTTGTGATTCCGCTTTAGCCGGACTTCATTTATATACCTTAGCGAAAGGCGATCTCTTTGGATTTCTTGCCAACTCCTCTCACCGAAATCGCTTATCGAAGTTAAACCTGGAAAGAGATATCAAATATTGTCTCACTCCGAATCAATGTCCTGTTATTCCCATCATGGAAGGAAAGTATTTGGTGAAATTGTAAAAAAAGTACTACGCTGAATTCGATTTTCTTAAACTCGAATGCCGATCACACAAACATCCGCGAGGCTTGCTCGCGGCAGGCTACTCGTTTGTGTGATCTGTATTTTAAACTCTAATGCCGATCACACAAACATCGTCTACTTGTTCCAGATCTCCCTTCCATTCTGCAAATTGATTGTCGAGAATACCCAATTGCGTCTGCATATCCAAATGATGATTCTTTAAAAGCAATTCTCTGAATTTGGAATATTTGAATTTCTTGCCTTTTGGTCCACCGAACTGATCTGCGTAGCCATCACTGAAAAAGTAAAGGCAATCGGAATCTTTCAATGTAAATGAATGCGTTTTAAATGGTTTTCTGTTCTCGTGCTTACCTACGGGTTGTTTGTCGGCTGTGATCTCCGTGAACGAACCGTTTCTGTCAATATACCACAATGGATTATTGGCTCCTGCCCATTTCACTTCTATCTCTTCGGCAGAGCCTTCGTTCCTTGTTCCGTAACTTAAAGATGAACTTACATTCACATTGTCTTCTCCTTTTAGCTTGAAACTGATAAGCGAGATATCCATCCCATCCCTCACATTTTTAATGTTATGCGAAAAGGTTTCTTCAATGATGAACGATAATTTATCCAGGATCTGTCCCGGATCCGTCAATCCGAATTCATTGACGCATCGATGCAGACCGTTATGACCTACTACGCTCAGCATGGCACCCGGAACCCCATGTCCCGTACAATCACAAACTGCCAGAAAAACATATCCATTGTTCTTGGCAAACCAATAAAAATCACCGGCCACAATTTCTTTGGGCTCATAAAAGATAAATGCTTCTTTGAAGGTGGATGCGATCTCGAATGGTCCGGGTAAAATGGCTTCCTGCAAACGCTTTGCATAATTGATACTGTCCATCACTTCCTTGTTCCTCTGTTCAACTACTTTCTTTTGTTCTTCCATTTTCAGCGACTGCTCACGAATGATGATGTTATCCGTTTTCTTCTGTTTATACCCTCTGTAAATAAAAATACTGAACCCGAGGGCAATGACCAATCCGGCACTCATCAAAAGTTTTTGCTTGTTCTGCATGCTGATCTGTTCTTCCTGCAGGGCTTTATCCTTGCTCAAGGACTCGATCTCCATTTGTTTTTTTTCATTTTGAAAAGTGGCTTCTACATTTGCGATCTGCTTTTTGGAGTCGCTCGAAAAAATAGAATCATGGATCTTGATGTAGATGTTCAAATGATCATAAGCTAAAGTAGTTTCCTTCAGCATAAATTCCGCTTCCGAAAGTGCTTTATAAGCATCGGCAACTGTGGCAGAAAAACCAAGATCACGAATAATATCCCATGAAGAATTTAATTCCGCTTTCGCTTTTGCAGGTTCATTCTTCAGTAAATAAGCTTTGGCAATAATGGTTCTCGCACCCAAAACGCCGGTTTTATTCTGATCCTGCAAGGCTTGTTCAAGCGCACGTCTTGCAAAAAGAAGTGCAGAATCGGGTTTATTTGCAGAAACAAGAATACCCGACATCATTGCAGCTAAATTGCCAAACAAAGGACTATTCATTTTGTACTGCATATGATTCAAGGCCTGTTGGGCACTGATCAGAGCCAACTCGTCTCTTTTGTTTTGCTGATAAAAATTTGATAATGCATAGTAGGAGTTTGCGATCGCCACCGAGTCCTTCAGATCCAAAGCAAATTGATTGGCAGTTTTTAGATAATGTCCTGTCTTCTCATCGCTCGTCATTGACAACATGGCGGTACCGATCTTCAGATTCCCTTCGAACATCAGCGTTTTATTTCCGGTGGCCTCTGCGATCTTCAATCCTTTGGCATACATCTTAATTGCTTCTCCCTGCCTATTGTCAAATGTATACAAGGTTCCCAATCGATAACAAACACTTGCTACGTAATCTTTATTTTCCTGCTGATCCATCCACTCGATGGCTTTCAAAAAATGTTTTTCGGCTTCTTTGAACTTTAGTTTATTGAATATGATGATGGCCTTACGTGATTCATATTCTCCCAAACTGATATAATCCTTTGCTGCTTCAAAATAAGTTTCCGATTTTATAAAGATGGAAAGGGCCGAGCTTTCGTTATTCTGAAAGAGATAGACCAAGCCATGCACTTCTTCGGTATGCGCAATCTTCTCTGTATCCTTTCTCTCTTTTGCATCACGGATCATTGAATCCAATTTTAACTTGGCAGCATAAGAATCATTGAACACTAAAAAATAAACTTGATTCAAATACTTTCTCCATTCAGGCAATTCTCTTTTCTGCGAACCTTTTTGTGAAAAACTGGTCGAGACAACAAAAAATAAAACGATAGCGAACAAAAATTTTGTCCTGCTGCAATTTTGCCTTCGTAATAGTGATGCACTCATCAATTCCGAATTTAACAGAAAAATCTAAAAATTTTTAGTGGCTCAAGAATAATTAGATAAAATGCCCTTTTCTCCCCCTGAAATTGAGGCTTCCATCTCAGTTTGGATGCGCTTTATTTCTTTTTAACAACATGAGGTACAAAAACTTAGACGATTAAGCCCCATCCCCGTGCCTTTAGCATTAAATTTGCATTATATCCACCATGATGAAACACACAACTCTTCTGCTTTCCTTTCTACTTTCTTTTTGTTCCTTTTCTTCTTTTGCGCAAGACGAAGACGAAAAACAACCAAAAAAACTTTGCAATGAAGACCTGAATAAAAAGGCCATTAAACTGTATGAAAAAGCATTGGACAAAAAGAAATACAAGAAGCCGGAGCGCATTGAATTCTTAACAGAAGCAATACAACTGGAACCTGATTTTTCTGAAGCTCATTTACGCATGGGTTTTGAAATGGAAGTGAAACTTCGTCTCGATGAAAAACCTTACAAGCCTTTGATACAACCTTTCATGGCGGCCATCAAAAATTGTCCGCAAATACACAGCGAACCTTATTATTTTATTGGTTACGCCTGGTATGAAGCAGAAAAGAATGATTCTGCACAAAAATATCTTCAGAAATTTCTGGACTTTAAAGATGAAGATGATGCAAAGTTTGGAAAGAACTACAACTTTTACGTTGGGAATGCAAAAGGCATGATCAAATCCATGAAGAAAGAAGCGACACTGAAAAAAGGTGTTCCCTTCAATCCAAAAGTGGTACAGGGCATTTCAACAGAAAGAGACGAATATCTTACTTACGTTTCTCCCGATGACAAAAAATGTTTCTTTGTAAGAAAGCAACCCATTGTAGATAAGAATCAGGTGTACAGCAGCGACAGGGAGAAAGAAGTTTTTATGATCGCATTGCGAGACAAAACAGGAATGTTTGATAAAGGCTCTCCCATGCCGGAACCTTTTAATGTAACAGATGATAATCAGGGAGGATGTACCATTTCCATTGACAACAAGCATTTGTATTTTGCCATGATGAAGGATGAGGGAGGCTTACAACCCAATGTGGATCTGTATGTGAGTGATAATGCAGAAGATTATTGGACAGACATCAGAAAATTAAGTGCCAATGTGAATCATCCCAAGTACTGGGATAGTCAGCCTACCATTGCATCTGATGGACTCACACTTTATTTTGCGAGTGACAGACCGGGAGGAATGGGAGGTATAGATATTTACGTTACAAAAAAAGATCCAAAGACAGGTGTGTGGAGCATTCCTCAGAATCTAGGTCCCAACATCAACACAAAAGGAAACGAAAAAACACCTTTCATTCATAGTGATAGTCATACCATTTATTTTTCAAGCGACGGGCAATATGGATTTGGGGGATATGATATTTTCTACTCGAGAATGGATGACAATGGACAATGGGGTGAGCCTGTGAATATCGGCAGTCCGATCAACGGAACAGGAGATGACAGTGGATTCTTTGTAAGCAAGGACACCAAGACAGCTTATTTCTTTTCATACAACGAGGGAAAAGTGCAGGGAAAAGGAATTGGAAGATATGATATGTACAGTTTTGATCTGTATCCGGAAGCAAGACCAAGTGAAGTTGTGTTCTTTGAAGGAAATATTAAAGACCAGGCCGGAGAAGCCGTAACGGGAGCTGTGGTCGAAATAAAAAACACGGCAACAAAAGAAAAGACCTATGCTGTAGTTGACAGTGCTTCGGGAAAATACATGGCGGCGATCTCTATCAAGAAAAAAGACAAGATCGTGATCACGGTAAAGAAAGACAGTGTGGCCTTTAATACCACAGTGGTGGATATGAAAAATGTCACAGCCGAAACAAAGATCCCGGAAGTAAAATTAAATGTTCAGAAATCAGAACAAGGAAAAAGTTTTGTGATCAACGATATCCATTACAAAACCAACAGTGCAGAAATTGAAGAAGGCAGTAAACTGATCTTACAATCCTTTGCCGAATATTTATTGGAGAATCCAAATTTAACGGTAGAGATACAAGGACATACCGATAATGTAGGTAATCCAAAAGACAATGAGGCCTTGAGTTCGAATCGTGCCTTCTCTGTAAAAGCTTATATTGAAAGTTTCAAGGTTCCCGGAAAAAGAGTCAGTGCAAAAGGATACGGACAAAGTGTACCAATAGCCGACAATAAAACGGAAGCCGGAAGAGCGATGAACAGGAGAACAGAATTTTTAATTGTAGAGCATTAAGCCTATTGTCATTCTCAGCAAAGGCGCCCCAATCCACTACCGATAGTCTGCAGTGGCGGATCAGGAAAAGTGAAGGAAGGAAGAATCTATACTTAGGAATTTTTTTTAGTCCTACTCCACGATAACCTTCGCAGCTTCTGAAGTGAAAGTATCACCCTGCAGACGGGCGAGGTAAAGACCTTTGCTAAGTTTAGTTTGGATGTTGTTGATGCCGGAGTTTAATGCTTGAGTGAATACGATTTGCCCCATTAAATTATAAAGTACCACACGAACATTTTTCTCCTCCTCAGGTACAACTATACTAAACTCTCCACGATTCGGATTAGGATAAACACTGATGAATTTTTTGTTTTGATAATACTCTTCAAAGCCTGCACAACAGGGAGCCATTTTGAGGATGAAGCAGCCACCGCTGGTCAAATTATAAACACCAGCATCAGGATCAAAGTCTGCAATACCATCAAAGTCACCGGTGCAATAAATACTCCCAAATGAATCAAGAGTAATTGAGTTACCTGAATCCTCATTAGCGCTTCCAATTCGTCCAGCCCAAATGTAATTACCATTAGCATTTAATTTTGAAATAAAAATATCGTGAGTGATATTTGAACTTAGTATAAAGGAACTGGCACCT
>DAORJH010000048.1:0-9930 GCA_035438925.1 Bacteroidia bacterium
AATACATAATTAAGCAAACCAAACTGCAAGGCCTCATCTGCCGAAATACTTCTTCCTGTAAGAAGTAACTCTTCAGCCCGAGCCAGACCAATTTTTTCAGGTAATATAATAGAAGCAGGGGGAGGAAAAACGCCGAGAATGATCTCAGGCTGTCCTAATTTTGCTGTTTTGTCCGCGAATATAAAATTACAGATCAAAGCAAGTTCCATACCACCACCAAGACACTGTCCGGATATTTTTGCCATGGTCGGGATCTGCATTTCAACTATATTCATGAATATCTTGTGAAATGTCTGCAACATCGTTCCTGCCAGTTCTTTTGTATGTTCTTCTACACTTGCCCCAAATGAAAAGTGTTTACCTTCACCTTGAAATGTGACGAGCTTAAGATCTGTATTCGTTTTAAATGATTTAAAACAGTCAAGTATCTCTAGCATCATAATATTATCCAGTACGTTTCCTTTCCCATCATCCAGAAGGATATTAGCAACTGTATTGTTATGAGAATAACTCAATTTGATCTTTTCCATACCTAGATTTTAGCTGTTTTAAACTGTGGGGAGATCGCCTTATGCATCTCATCATTCCATTCCTTACCTTCCGCAAGCAATTGTCTCAATTTCACGAAATCGATCTCTCTGTTGTTCTTCGGTCCTTCATTGAAAGCCCTGAATCCTGCCTTTGCTTCTGTCATCATATTCAATGCCAGCCATTCTCTGCTGCTTTCTTTATTCATATCCCAATGTTCCAGTTTCTTCTTTCTCACTTCTGTCAGCGTTTTGTGAAGGCAATTAGGGAAAGTATGCAGCAATTTGGCAATGAAACGGTTCACAAGTTCATCCAGTTTAGAGAGATCAACAGTTCCTTTCGCCATTAATTCTTTTCCTTTTGCAAGTTCTTCGCCGGTTTTCATTGCTCCGAAGATCACCCTTCCGTATTCATCTGCATATTTTTCAATATTAATAAGTGGATTGGCAATGAATTTTCCGTCAACCTTCAATGCAGGAGCAATGTCTGTGATCAATCCAATATTCAGGGCTTGATGTGCCGTGAAAGGTTCGCATAAGGTTAAGGAGGACATGGCCCTTTCAACTCCGATATACAGATGAAGAAAATCGGTGGCCCCACCAATTGCAGCGCTTCCGTGTTTTGGTCCGGCTTGTCCAAATCTGGCCAGATCAGATGCCACAGTAAAATCACAGGCCATGCCTATTTCCTGACCTCCTCCAATTCTCATTCCATTCACACGGGAAATAACTGGCTTCTCACATTTTAAAATGGCTGAAACCATATCATTGAACAAACGCATGTACTGCGAGTATTCCTGTGGATTACCTGCGTAATATTCCGCATATTCTTTTGTATTTCCTCCGGTACAGAAAGCTTTGTCTTCCGCACCCGTGAAAACGACTGCCACTACACTTCTGTCATTGGAAGCTTCACCGAATGCCAGAATAAGTTCTTTAACAGCTTTTGTTGTATAGGAGTTGTATTGTTTGGGATTATTCAGGATGATCCAGGCATTGAATAAACCTGACACTACTTTTCCATCTGTGTTAAGACAAGGTCTCTTTTCATAAATGATATCCGTGTAAGTGTGCTCTGTTAAATTGTGATCTTTCAAATTTTTCATAATTCAATTTTTAATTTGGTTAATTAAAATCCGGTACAAGTACTGAACGCTTGTCATACTTATGTTCTAGCGTATTTCGGAATACCTCATTTATTTTCGACATTGGAAAAGTCTGAACAAAATCCTTTATCACCAGTTTTCCTGAATCAATGAGTTCAACCACTTCGGGATATAATTCCGGTTTGCAACCCCATGTACCGATCAGTTTTGCATCAAATGCCATTAAATTACTTAAACGGACTTCCAGTTTATTCATAGTGAAACCAACTATACTTAAAGTGGAGGTATAAGTGATCAAATTGAAAGCCAGATCCTGACCGACCGCAGTGCCGGAAAATTCAAAGATCTTCCAGCCATACTTGGAAACACCCAGTGTTTTGGCGATCTCTTTGACCCTGTTCTTAATTTCCTTTGTGTCCAGTCCTTTTGAATTCAAAACCGCATCTATTCCGTTTTTTGTTGCAAGTGACAATTTTTCATCGTTAATATCAATTGCAAGCACTTTAGCTCCGAAGATCTTAGCTATGAGGGCTCCATAGATCCCTACTCCTCCAACACCAATTACAATGGCCAGATCATTACTTTCAATTTCTGATTTTCTAATCACCTGATAGGGGGTTGAGATCGCATCGGCAATAACAGATATTTGTTCAAGAGAATAATTCTTAAGAATTGAATCCGGAACTTCACACAGGTATTTGTGCGGCACAACAATATGAGAGGCAAATCCTCCGTGGAAATCATTACCAGGCATCAATTGATTCTGACACATATTACTTCTGCCTTTCTTGCACAATTCGCACTCACCACAGGGTAACACTGCTGGTATGATCACCTTCTTTCCTTTCAAATGTTTAGGCCCCTGTATAACTGTTCCACTGATCTCATGACCTAGAGTTAATGGCAATTCTTTTTTGGTTCTTACACCATCGTGCCAGAAACTTATATCTGTGTGACATACGCCACAACCTGCAACTTTCACAACTGCTTCATTTTCCTTTGCTGTCGGCAAGTCTGATTCCACTTTAAGGAAATCAGATTTGAGTTCATTCATTTGCCATTGAATTAATTTCTCCATGTTCACACTCTTTATAAATTCATATTCTCAAATAATATTGCTGTTCCTTGTCCTCCACCGATGCAGGCCGAAGCGATTCCATACCTAACTTTTCTCTCATTCATTTCACGCGATAATGTTAAAGAGATCCTGCTTCCACTAGCTGCCAAAGGATGACCAAGGGCAATGGCCCCTCCGTTGACGTTCAATTTTGACTGATCGATATTCAATTCTTTAACGCAACCCAGAGCCTGGGCCGCAAATGCTTCATTTATCTCAATGAGTCCGATATCATTCATTGACAAACCACTTACCTCAAGTAACAGTTTAATTGAAAGGACGGGACCTAAACCCATCACTTTCGGATCCAAGGCGCTTGTAGCAGATGCAACGATCCTTGTCAGTGGTTTCAATCCTTTCTTATCAATAAATTCTTTTGAAGCAACTACAACAGAAGCAGCCCCATCCACTATTCCGCTTGAATTGGCTGCAGTTTGAACTCCATCCCTTGCAAATACAGAAGGAAGTTTGGCCATTGATTCCAGATCGGCAGGACGCACATTTTCGTCAACATTAAAATCTACGACCTTGCGCGGCAAATTCACTTTTCTGCTGATCAAACCCTCTGATTCGAAAACAGCTGAATTCATTTTAATAATCTCCTCATCGTAAAACCCTCTGGCTTTTGCAGCGAGGTACCGGTCAATGGATTGTTTCGCGAAAAGATCTGCATCCTTTTTACTTATTCCATGTTTCACAGCTACATTTTCTGCTGTGCATCCCATTGGAACAGCAGCAGTATCATTGAGTGCTTCCCAAAGCATATCTACGAATCCTGGTTTTCCCAATGCATAACCCATTCTGTTACCAAATGCTGCTGTAGGCGATAAACTCATATTCTCAGTTCCTCCACACAAAGCTGTGGAAGCTTTTCCCAATGAGATCTGCTCGGCCCCTGCGATGATGGTCTCGAATCCGGAACCACAGATGCGTTGCAACATAAGTGCCGGAACACCAACAGGTATACCGGAATAAAGGCCAATGTGTCGTGGAAGAAAATAAGCATCTGCAGAACTCTGACCAATATTGGCGTACATTAACTGATCAATATCTTCTCCTGTAATACCGGACTTTTCAATTGCAGCCCTACTCGCGTA
Organism: Bacteroidia bacterium; assembly: GCA_035438925.1. Lineage (GTDB taxonomy): Bacteria > Bacteroidota > Bacteroidia > B-17B0 > Aurantibacillaceae > Aurantibacillus. The sequence goes on from DAORJH010000048.1 coordinate 3,848, forward strand.
AATTCCGAGATCGGTAGGTGAAATGCCGGCAAGTGTTCCGCATAATTTACCAAATGGAGTTCTGGCACCATTCAGCAGGTAAATATTGTCGTATACAATTCCGAATCCTTTGTTCTTATCATGAAATCCTTTCATACATTTTTGATTTTATTTTTTTTATCAATTCGCTCATCCTGTTGCAAGGTCTTTTGTTTTTGCCAGGAATTCATTGCAGTGATTGCAGCTCCTCTGGAAACAACAAACTGCGGGTATTCTACTATCTGGATATCTTTTCCGAATTTTTCATTGAGCAATATTTTCAAGTAAGGATGGTAAGCGATCACTCCACCTATCATAAATGTTGGAATTCCCGGATCCAATCTCATTTTAGAAACCCTGTTAGCAATGGAAATGTAGATCCCTCTTGCGATGTCTTCCATTTTCATTCCTTCAAAAACCCAGTTCATGATCTCGGTCTTGGCAAAAACAGTACAAAAACTATTTAATTCCTTGTCATAAGCTGAAAGTTCAGCCATTCCACTCATCTCTGAAATATCAATACTTGCTTTTTCTGCGATCTCTGCAAGAAAAGAGCCTGTTCCCGCAGCACATTTATCATTCATGTAGAAATTCTGTACATTATTATCCTTATCACAACGTATTACTTTTATATCTTCTCCTCCAATATCAATGATATTCTTCTCGCCCGGATGAAGAAATGAAACACCTGTTGCAGCACAATTGATCTCCGTTTTAATGATATCTGCTTCATTGTAATGTTTTCTTCCATATCCTGTAGCGCAACTGTACTGAATATGAAATCCTGAATTGATGGCCTGCATTACATTTTTGAAAGCCTGCTTATCATTATTAAGTGTTGGCAAGAGATATTGAAAAACAAGACTTCCAGTTTCATCTATCACTGTGAATTTTGCATAGGCTGAACCCAGATCCAGTCCTAAAAAGCAATTGCTATTCTTATATGCTGATGTTGCAGCTTTATTCAATAAACCTTTATCCAGAATCTTTTTATTCACTTCTCCGGCAGCTCCCGGAATTCTGGAAATGATATTTTTATTGGTCATCGCTTTTACCATATTGGTAAATGCCAGATTCAAAGATGTTCGTATATAATGTTTTCTCCCGTATTCAACGATCTTTCCATTGAAATAGTCAATTTCAGTTGGCCTATTGGCGATCAGATCAACGGCAAGTGAAGGGAAATGATCTCCCCCTTTTTTAAGGTATCGCAAACACTGACGTAAAAAATCATCAGGAAAACGAATTTTCTCAGCTTCAGCCACCAAGATCCCTTCTGTAATTATTTGTTCTATCAATTCAACCGTGTCTTTATCCGCCATTGCTTCGGCCATGGTTAGTCTGCTCACGCCACAAAGAGGACTAAGAGAAGCATTGAGAATGGTTTTTTCCCATGCTCTTTTTATCAATTCAAATGAATCAATGGCTTTAGTTTCAAGATCGACTGAGCTCAGAAGCGCAGCAATTTCCCTGGCTTTATCTGCTCTTGAATCATTCAGCGAACCTATGTAATTAGGTGCAGTAAAGAATGTAACCTTTGTGGTATTGGGTGCTATTGTATTTCCTGCAAAATTTATCACCAATCTCATTGTCCGGTTTTCACCGAAACCTGAAGCCAGCAACTGTTCCACATCAATGCCATTCTGAGCTGAGATCACGGTCAGTTTATCTGTTATCAGACACTCCGCTTGTTTGACGACTGTTGCTGTGTGATTTGATTTCAGGGAAAAGAAAATATAATCAGAATCCCACTCCTGCAATTCTGAAATGGATTGAACTACTTTCGGAAAGCGAGCTTTCGCTTTTATCACGTTTTCCAACTCCAACCCTTCACTTCTGATCTTTGAAGCTTTACTCTCATTCACTTCACACAATGCAACTTCACATCCGGCTTCCTGTAATTTAACTGCCAGGATCATTCCAACAGGACCTAAGCCAATAACTGCGACTTTGATATTTTTTCCAGCGGGCTTCATTCGTTTTACACCTTTTGTTCTTCCAGTTGTTCGAGAAACGTTTCGATCTTTGTGATCGTTTGTCCTTCACTGAAAAACCGAAGATCACACAGATCTCCTTCTACTACCATAGCAGGTACTCCAGTCATCTCCTTTAATCTTTGAGGCATACCAAATTTTGCATTTGAATTATTAAAGCAGGTCTTGGTATCATGAAATACAATTCCATCGATCTTATATTCTCTGAACCATTCTGCCAGCATTTTCATTTTGGCTTTTTCACTTCTATTTATGAATATCTCCGTATAGGCTCTTGCTGTTGAATTCCAGGGATCATTCTCATCGAATTTATCGAAGACCCAACTGCTGCAATATGTGGAAGCAACAACTGCAGCTCCATTAGCAAAGAACAAGTCACTCATCATTCTCAATTTTCCCCAGATAGGCATGCCTTCCCAGAAAATACGCGTTTTTGCCTCAGGCAAGAATCCTGAATTGTTCTTTACATTTTCCTCCAGCTCTTTTAATAATCCGGTATAATAATCTTTTGCGATCTGTGTTCCTCTCAGAACAACAATGGGACCCATGTGAATTGTTCCGTCAAAAAAACTTAATGGGGCGTTGGCAGCAACTGAAGTCTTCAGAACTTTTTGCCACAACAAAGTTGCTTCCTTACTTAATCGTACCGTATCTTTAAAACTTTCCAGATCAAATTTTTTTCCACTCGTTTTTTCACAAACAGGAATCATATTCTTGAATTGTTTAACAACAAGATCCACTTCATCCTGCGTCACTTCATCCACATGTCGTGGAGGCATAATTCCTACGATAGGGCATTTGAACTCATCTGCGAAGAATTGAAACCAATCCTGCACTTCCCTGCACTGATTTGTATTATAAGCAATAAGGTCCGGCTTTGGAATTCCTTTCATTCCGTAATGCGTTTTCAGAGGTGTTTCTTTTTTCAGATAAGCACCAATATCTGCAGTAGTATAAGAACAAACATGTCCCGAATACCCACACTTGATCGCTTCAGGAATATGATCCATGGCCGTTCTTGTGGCACCCAATAAAGCTCCATGATTCTCCGGAAAATACACTTCAAATCCAAAGGAGCGAAGAAGTTCAGCCGGCCCAACGCTGGTACACCAGGCTATTTTATTTTTACCTGAATCTAATGAGAGAAAATAATCTCCCATTATCTTTTTCATTATTTCAGTCGACTTTATTTTGTACATGACTTCAGGTCTTTACCGGTTCCAAATTCGATCACATACACTTCTTCATCCACAGGAACTTCTTTTCCGTAAAGATTGAATAAGTGTGCTTTGTATTTTTCAACTACATTTTTAGGGGCAACCTTTAAGGAAGGAGTAAGCGTATTGTTATCAAATGACAATTCATCCCAGATGATAGCTGCTGATTTAACCTTTGAGAATTTTTGTCCGATACTTTCGTTCGCTTTAGCCAAACAACCGGTGAGGCAACGACCCAATTCATTTAAGCTGCGTGGACAAAAACATCCTTCTTCAGGTGTTAATTGAAAATCTGGTCTGCTAAGTAATTTTTTATTCGGAAAGATCAATGCTACCGGATGTTCTTCCCCACTTCCGGCTACGATCGCATATTGCACATAATGGCATTTTAATTCGATTGCTTTTTCAAGATCGGAAGGGATGACCTTCTCTCCATTCGAAAGTTTAAAAATCCTGTCCTTTCGAGAAATCAGTTTCAATCCATTCTCTGTGATCTCACCCACATCTCCGGTTCTGTACCAGCCATCCTCAGTAAAAATTCCAGAATTGGCTTCATCATTCTTGTAATAGCAACGCATGATGTTAGGACCTTTGACCTGGATCTCATCTTCCTCTCCAATTCTGATCTGCACTCCGGGAATAGGTTTTCCAACCAAACCACTCTCTCTTTTCAGGGTCGGATCGGTTAATGTACAGCAAGGAGATGTTTCAGTAAGCCCCCAGCCTTCTATTACAGGTATTCCTCTTTTTTCGAACTCATTCGAAAGCTTTTCAGGCAAAGCAGCGGCCGCGGTGAAAATGAATTTAAGTCCTGAGTTAAAAAGCACGTCCTCAGTTTCCTTATTTGCAAAAGCCAGTTCAAACAAAGACTGATACACTTTTGGAACGCTAAAAAAAACGGTTGGTTTAACGATCTTCCAATTTTCAAATATCTTAGCAGCATCTTTCCCATAACCACTTTCCAAATAATAGGATGCGCCAGAACATAAGGCAGAAAACAATTCGAAGATGCCACCGAAACTGTGATGCCACGGGAGATAAGACAAGAATCTGTCATTTTGATCCAGTTTCCATATCTTTTTCAACGCCGCCTGCTGTGAGAGAATATTCTCATGAGAAAGCTGCACGCATTTTGGAATTCCCATCGTACCGGAGGTATACATATTAAGGCAGATATCCTTAGGGTCAGCATCCAGGTCCAATTTAAAATCTACATCTGCCGGCGTCTTCACTAATTCAGAAAAATGCGAAAGATCTTTAAATGAATGCGAAGTCAAATGCTCAAATGTCCAAATGTGTTTTAATTTCAACTCTGGACTGATCTGATCTATCTGTTGTTGATCAGCAGCGATCAGATATGTAGAATCGGAATGTGTTATAAGAAGCTCAGCAGTGTCTTTTTTGAAATTCGCAAAGATTGGAACTGCTATTCCACCAGACGCCATAATGGCAAGTTCAGCCTGCAACATATTCAGGCTATTTCTTGAAAACAGAACTACTTTATCTCCCTTTGTAAATCCGGCTTTCTTTAAATTACAAGCGATATTTCTGATGTTCGAATAAAATTCATTCCACTTAATTCCTTTATAATCGCCATTTGCGTGTCTTTCATAAAATACCACGTGATCCGAATATTTGGATACGTTCTCTTCTAGCATACGGGCTATGTTTTGAATTACAGGTCCTAATTCTATATCAGATACTAATTGTTTCACGCAAATAGGATTTAATTATTCTATTCCACTCTCAACTCACCAACACAAGATTCTTTTCTTTCAATTTATAATACCTGTATCCACCCCAGAGTGCAGCACCAATTGCACCCGAATAAATCGCATCAGGATGAGTTACAAATTCCATGCTTTTCTTTTTATTCTCAACTGACAATTCTTGTATTGCCTGTACCATTCCGGCATTCATTCCCATTCCACCAACAAGCGCGATCGGCGATTCAGCATTCAATGATCCAAGTAGCTTCACTACTCTTTGTGCAATTGAAATATTGATTCCCTTTACGATATTGGGAGTAGAAAGACCTTTAGATACAAGATTGATAACATCTGTTTCAGCAAGAACAGCGCAGATCCCCGAAGGAACTTCCGGGTTATCGGCTTTCAATGAAATAGCTCCCACTTCTTCTATTGCAAGACCCAGGTACCTGGAAATATTTTCAATGAATTGACCGGAGCCGGAAGCGCATTGTCCTGTCATTTTATAATCAATTACTTTTCCGCGAGAATCCACTTTTATAGCGCGCACATACAAGCCTCCCATATCCACAACTGTTTTTGCATTGGGAGCAAAATAGATCCCTCCTCTTGCATGCGAAGTCATGGAATAAAAGTGTCCTGTTTTCTTTTCAACCATTTCACCTTCTCCAGTTGAAGCGAGATAGGAAATATCCTTATCATAATTCAGTTTATTTCTCTCAAGGATCATATCAATGGCATCGACCTCAACATCTTTCGGATTACGTTTACGGATCTTTTCTGTTTGCTTATCAACCAGCTGATGATCCCCAGTGTCTTTGTTATATCTCATTAAGACTGCCTTTACATAACTTCCACCGACATCAACACCCATGGTATATATTTCTTTTTCCATATGAAGAATATTTAATTATTTAACTGCGCTTTCTTTTTCTTTTAATGTTGGAAGATCTGCACTGATATTCCTCAATGCAAACATAGCACCTCCAAGTGCACCCATAAAAATGGAATCTGTGTGAATGTTCATAGTTACCTCTCCGTATGAATCAGTTACCATTTGTCTCACGTATTTTAACACGGCTTGGTTGCGGGCAACCCCACCTGTGAAAGTAAACTCATTCTTCACTCCACCCGACCTGGCGATC
>DAORJH010000049.1:0-9763 GCA_035438925.1 Bacteroidia bacterium
AATACACATTTCCATTGGCATACACTTCTTTCCCTGCAATCGATCCAATGTTGATGATTTGTCCTTTTTTGTTCTTTACCATTTTCTTAGCGATCAGACGAGTCATGTACAATAAACCCTTGATATTTGTATCGATCATTCTTTCCCAGTGATCCAGACTACCATCCTGAATAGAAGACAAACCTGCGGCGAGTCCTGCATTGTTTACCAGCAGATCGATCTGTTCGGCTTTAGCACCTAAAGAATTGATCGCAGTCTCTACCTCTGAATTTTTTCTCACATCATAATTGAGCGTGTTCACTTTCACTTTGTACTTCGATTCCAATTCTGACTTCAATGATTCAAGTCTCTCTTTTCTTCTTCCTGTAAGTATGAGTTCGTGGCCATTCTTCGCAAAGATCTCAGCGGTACTTTTTCCGATTCCCGCAGTGGCACCTGTAATGAGTACTATCATGAGTGATGATTTAGTTTACTGTGTTTTCTACCGTATAAAAAATAAATAACAAGTCCGATCACTAACCAAGCACTGAAATACAACCAGTTCTTATAGCCTAATTGGGAGAGCATGTAAAAACAGCACAACAAGCCGAGCGATGGTATGAGTGAGAATGAAAATCGAAACGCCATGACAGAAAAAATAAAGAATCCCAGAATAAAAAAATACATGGGTGTATTGTTCAGGAATTCCTGTTTGCTTGAAGGTGAAAAGAAAGAACTGAACCAGTCGGGACTGAAAACCCCGAGCAAAATAAAAGTAAGCAATAACAATGCGGGAATGATGTATTTCGAATTGATGTAAGGTGTTTTGAACTTAGAGGGAGGTGCATCCTTATCCATTCTTAATTTAAGAACACCCCCACATACCAGCATAAAAGCAAATAGTGTTCCGGCAGAACAAATATCCGTCACCATATTCATGTCCACGAAAAAAATTGGAACTGCAACCAATAAACCTGTAATGATCGTTGAGAAAGCAGGTGTTTTGTATTTGGGATGTACCTTTGAAAAACGTTTCGGCAATAATCCATCGCGACTCATGGCCATGAAGATCCTTGGCTGTCCTAGTTGAAAAACAAGCATCACGCTCGCCATGGCAACAACAGCACTAACGGCGATGATCCCACTCAACCATTGTAGATCCTTGATCTTTTCAAAAACATAGGCTAAAGGGTCTCCTACATTCAATTCCGAATAAGAAACCATACCGGTGATCACCAATGCGATCGCCACATAAAGAACGGTACAGATCACGATGGAATACAAAATACCTCTTGGCAGATCACGTTGCGGATTCTTGCACTCTTCCGCTGTCGTTGAAATAGCATCAAACCCAATGTAAGCGAAGAACACGGCACTTATACCGGAAAGCAATCCGCCTATCCCATTTGGCAGAAAAGGATTCCAATTGGAAGTATTCACATAAAACATTCCGACCAGAATCACCATTAGAACTACAATGAGTTTGATGGCCACCATGATGTTGCTTGCATTACGACTTTCTTTGATCCCTCTGTAAACGAGAATGGTGATAAGAACATTGATCACCAAAGCAGGAAGATCAAAAACAATTCGTAAGCCCAACAACTGAGGGGCTGTAGAAAAAGCCGTAAATCCCTCGATCAATCCTTTCGTGTCGCTAGCAGCAGCAATTGTCTCCATAGTAGAACCACTCGTTAAGAGTGCGTTGACTTGTTCGTAATTCGCTTTCGCGGTAAAATAATCAAGACACAGCCATTCACTTATCTTAAAGGAGGTAGTGTTGTTTACAAGCGAAGTAAAATAATCGCTCCAGGAAATGGCAACCGTAACGTTTCCAATTCCGTATTCCATGATCAAGGCCCATCCGATGATCCACGCAAATAATTCCCCGAAGGCAACGTAACTGTAAGTATATGCACTTCCACTGACAGGGATGAGGGAAGCAAACTCGGCATAAGCAAAAGCCGCAAAGCTACAGGCAACTGCCGTAAAAATAAAAAGGAAAATAACGCCGGGACCTCCATCAGCACTTGCCTTACCAATCGTAGAAAAGATACCCGCGCCAATGATGGCAGCAATACCAAAGGCTGTAAGATCGCGAACGCCCAAATGTTTTGCTAAAGAACTATGTTCCTTATCCACATCCGCTCTTTCGAGTATGTCTTTGATCTGTTTTTTACGGAAAAGCTTTTTCATTGTGACCTGTTAAAGATAACAAAATCATTTATGTTTTGGATCGCCATTTTAGCATCAAAACACGGAAATAATACAGTGCTCCTGTGAGTAAGAACAAAGACGCAGGTGCTCTATACCTTAAAATGGCTCCGCTGTTGGGCGTAGTGAATCCGATCAAAAGAAAAAGTACAAGACCCATGAACAAAAAAACAGCAGGAAAATAGGAAGGGACTTTAAGAAAGAAAATACCATAAAGGCAAACTAAAATGGATAGGATCATCAACAGATTTTCTGCAGAAGCGAGTAATTGCATGGGGCCTTTTGCATTTATAAAAAAAGGATAAGCAGTGGTGTGGTAAAAACTGCGCAGTAGTACGATCGCAGAACTTTTATCCTTAAGCTGGAGATTGGATCCTCCCGTAGGCAACACATAAGCCAGACTGTAGGAAACTGTTGTATTTTGATTGGAAGTACAATGCATGGTATCCAGTTTGTGTTGATGTTCCCAATAGGTATATGGTACATCTTTCTTTATAAAATAATAAGATCTTCGTTCAATATCCTTTGTGACCAGTTTCCAATCGTACTTGAGCCGGATCAATTTTGAACTGTCTGTCAGAAAAATGCCACCCTCCGCCACATCGGTAAAACGGATCTGTCTTTCCAGAGCTGCTTGATAAAGCGTCTTGTTCTTCACCGTTGAAACGAATAGATTCATGAGGCCTGTGAGAATAAGCATGCTCCCAGCATACAGAAATAATTTTCTCTTGAGCGGAAAAAACTTCTCAATGGCGTAATAAATGGTAAAACTCAAAAACGAAAACAAGAGGATGTAGGGCTTCAGTAGCATCGAGATCCATAACAGCGCTGACAATACGATGATTCGTTTCCACGTAAATCCATTTCTGAAGGCACTTCTTAATATATAAATATTCGCTCCAAGAAAAAACACACACCATCCTTCTTTCAGCAATCCTCCCGTATACAACCAAAGAGATGGGAAAAAACAGATCACAATAAAAAATATCCTTTCTTTTCCGGGAAGATATTCCTTAAAGCTTTTATAGAAAAGGAACAGCCCAATAAAACTGAAGAAACAATTTACAAGTGCATGTACAAAATAAGAGCCGAATGAAATAAAATGAATGATCGAATGCAGACGAATGATCACTCTGTTATCGTTGTAAAAGAAATCCTTCTCTGCTCCGTTCTCCCAATTAAAAGTAGGCTCAATGATCACTTTATAAAAATGACCTCCTTCTTTTTCATCTTGTAAGCCGAATAGTGTCTTTAAATATTCCTGTGGATCATCCAGTGCCAAATGGTTCAGTGTTGTCGCATCAAAGAAGAATTTACCCGCATCAAAACCCTGAATACCTCCATACAATTTTAAAAAAAGGAAATACAAAGCCGGAACAGCCAATGCTTTTAATAAAAAAACGATAGAAATGAACTTTTTGTTCAGCACCTCATCTTTGAATATTCCGAAAAAAGAATTCCTCCAAAGAAGGAAAGAGATCAGAATTAGATATACAATGAAAATGATCAAGATTTATTGTCTACTACCAGTAATTTTCTGTTCTTGGAATCAAAAGTGAAGCGGGTTATTTTTTTAATACCAAATGAAGAAAGATCAAAGAGATCGATCCACTTCATTTCCTTTGGGTCGTAACGAAGGATCTTCGCTTGTTCGGACTTGAGCAAGCCCCAAGTTGAATGCCAAATGATGTCTTCAGAGAGCGAAGGATAAGAACAATAGGGAAATGCTTTCTTTAAAAGGATATCGTAACGATAAAAATTCACTTTCGAGCTGTCTTTTATCCCGAAAATGAATTCATGTCTGTTAATGGTTTTGAATCCTCTGATGATGTTTGAGGCAATAAAAATATCCGTTCCCTTTGAAATGGAATGAAGTCTTAGGGAATGGGGAGAAGTGAGTTTATAGTAGAGAACCGTATCCTTATTCAGGAAATTAAAATAACCAACGGAATCTTCATTGAATAAAACTCCGGCCTCTGTACCCGTTGTTTCTTCATAAGCATGAATGCGTTGTGCGCTGTCTTTTTCCACTACCACACAATTGATCTTGCCGTTAAAAGGATCGAAAGTGGGTGAATATTCGCTTTCAAGACTCTTGGTTAGTTGAAGTGTCTTCTTCGATCTTAATTCATAAACAAACAGATCTGCTTGTTTGTCTTCACGAATACTCACATAGAATATTTTCTTTTCGTTGGATGAGAAGGAAGGTTGATTGTCGTAACCGGGACGGTTGGTAATGGTATTCGTACCGAAAATGCTAAGGACCCCCTTTTTATTTTCGATCTCAAATAAATGAATGTCCGTTTCCGGAAGCTGGGCTGAAAGCGGCAAGGCATACATCAGCAAAAGCAGAAATCTATTCATTGATGAGAGGTGATTTGAAAAAATATTTGCGGTAGAGAAGAAAAGTTAGATAGCCTATCAGAAATCCAGAGAGAGAACCAACCAGAACGTCAGATGGATAATGAACCCCCATGTACATTCTGCTATAGATCACCGGCAAAGGTATCAGGAAGAAAAGCCATCTCTTTTTTCTATGGATCCAGTTTGCTGCAAAGAAGAACAAGGTGGAAATGCCAAAAGTATTGGCTGCATGTGAGCTGAAAAATCCGAATTTACCTCCCCGGTAAACCTGTCCCTTCGGGTCTTTTACAAGATGTAATTGTGGACCAATTTCCAAATTATGTGTTGGCCTGTATCGTTCCACCAAATGCTTAACGCGATTCGTACTCACATCCGTTAAAGTAACCGAAATGCCACAGCAAAGTATTAGAGCTACCGTATTCCTTAACTTATAACGTCGGTAATAAAGAAACAGAATAAGAAACGGAAAAGGTAAAAAGAACAAGGTGGAACTGGAATACCACATCACTGTATCCATCCAGTCAGAATGCAAAGAATTGATCTTTACTAATAGATTCTGATCGAATAACTCTAATGAATTCTCCACCCCTAAAGATAAAGATTTCCTTTTAAACGAAGTAATTAATCCTTGCTATGATAAAAAGCGAAGTATCAGGATTTGTTCTTTGACTGACAGGCAAAACTGGTAGTAGGAACTTCCGTTTTTGAAATCGCGGAAAATCCACCGGCCACATCGACCAGGTTATTGAATCCATTTCGTTTAAGAATAGAAGCAGCGATCATGCTTCGGTAACCACCGGCGCAATGAATGTATTGCTCTTTCTCTTTTGGAACGGAACCTTGCCATTCTTTTATAAAATCAAGTGGTCTGCTCTCAACATTCTCAATGTGTTGTGCTTCGTATTCTCCCGGTCTGCGAACGTCAAGGATGTTCAATGGAGCTGCTTTCAATCTTGTTGCAAATTCCTGAGCGGAAATTGAATTGATCTTGGCTGTTTGTTTGCCAGATTGCTGCCAGGTTTCAAAACCACCTTTCAGGTAACCAATACTGTTATCATACCCTACTCTGCTCAATCTTGTTACTGTCTCTTCTTCCTTTCCATGAGGGGTCACAACCAAAATTGGTGTTGTGAGATCTTCAATGATCGTGCCAACCCATGGCGCAAATTGTCCATCCAAACCAATAAATAATGAACCCGGAATATGGCCTTCAGCAAATTCCTGTGCTTTTCTTACATCCAGTATAAGGACATTCTTATCTTTCATTTTTGCTTCAAATTCATCTACGGATAGTGGGCGAGCCCCTTCTTCCATCACCTGAGAAAAATCTTTGTATCCACTTTTATTGAGCATGGCGTTCTTCGAGAAATATTGTGGAGGAGGTAAAATTCCGGTAGTCAATTCTTTTACAAATTGTTCTTTGCTAATATCCTGCAAAGCATAATTCGCTTTCTTCTGATTCGCCAAGGTATCAAAGGTCTCTTTACTCATGTTCTTACCACAAGCCGAACCGGCTCCATGGGCAGGATAAATAATGACTTCTCCCGGCAAATTCATGATCTTATTCCTCAATGAATCGAAGAGCATTCCGGCCAGATCCTCTTGCGTTAGATCCGATTTGATAGCAAGATCTGGTCTTCCTACATCCCCAATGAATAGCGTATCTCCGGTGAAAACACAGTGTGGAGTTTTATCTGCTTCCAATAATAAAAAAGAACTGGACTCTAATGTATGTCCGGGTGTATGCAACACCTTTATGGTAAGATCACCGATCTTGAATTCCTCATTGTCTGTTGCAATGTAACTTTTGTAACTGGTATTGGCACCCGGACCAAAAACGATCTCTGCCCCTGTTTCTTTTGCAAGGTCTACGTGTCCACTCACAAAATCTGCATGAAAATGAGTTTCGAAAATATATTTCAACTTATCTCCGTTTTCTTTGAGCATTTTCAGATAAGGGGCTGTTTCACGCAATGGATCGATGATGGCTGCTTCTCCTTTATTAGAAATATAGTAGGCCCCTTGTGCCAGGCAATTGGTATATATTTGATTTATTTTCATGTTGTGATTTGTTAAAGTTAATTGTCCCTTAAAATTACGAAGTTTAATCAGAAAAAAGATCCCTACTTACTATTTCTTACTATTTTTTAACCTTAGTATTTACTATTTTTGAGTCATGTCAAATTCAAAGATCGAATCATCAAAGGCCCCTGAGCCGGTGGGACTTTACCCACATGCACGCAGAGTGGGAAATCTGTTATTTTTAAGCGGAGTGGGGCCACGCGAAAGGGGTTCTAAAAAAATTCCGGGTGTTGATCTGGATGAAAATGGTCAGATCATTTCCTATGATATAGAAGCGCAATGTCATAGCGTATTCAGAAACATCAAGTATATTCTGGAGGATTCTGGCAGCAGCTGGGATAAGATCATTGACGTAACCGTTTTTCTTACTAACATGAAGGATGATTTTCCTAAATACAATAAATTATGGGCAGAGTACTTCAAAGAAAATCAGCCTTGCAGAACGACCATAGAGATCAATAAACTTCCTACACCAATTGCCATTGAATTAAAAGTCATGGCGATCGTTGAGTAAAAATAATTGGATTTAGCAAATTGCTTATTACGCAAAAAATGAATTCCAGATTAATGAATTCGGTCATCTTATGCCTATTCTTAATTGGATCGTCTTTTACAGTCGAGGCACAGTCTCCTGATTTTGTTTGGGCCAAAAATGCCACCGGAAGCAATGCAGAAAGTGGTGATGGCATATGTGTAGATGCAAGTGGAAACGTGTACGTGGCCGGCCACTTTTTCAGTACTACTATTTCATTTGGAACATTTACACTGAACAACAATGGAAATAACGATCTCTTCCTTGTGAAATACGATGCGCTGGGCAATGTGCTATGGGCAAAAGGAGGGGGAGGGATTTTTTTTGACATTGCTACCGATGTTACCACTGATGCTGCGGGAAATGTTTATGTAACCGGAAACTTTTATAGTCCAACTGTTACGATTGGTACAAGTACATTTGCAAGTAATGGGGGAAGCGATGCCTTTCTGATAAAACTGGATGGTTCGGGAAATGAGATCTGGTCAAAAAAAATTGGAGGTGATTTTGATGATCTAGTTAAAGGAATAAGCAGTGATCCAAGTGGAAATATTTATGTAACCGGTCAGTTTCAAAGTACCTCACTTATCAGCGATTCCTATACCTTGAGCAATACCGGCTCTTCCGACATATTTGCACTAAAGATCGATAATTCAGGTACAACTAGTTGGGCTAAAAATTTTGAAGGAAGTGGGAGTGAAGTTGGCAATGGTATTCATACCGATGCAGGACAGAATGTTTATTTGACCGGGGAATTTTCAAGTACCGAATTAACAATTGGGACCTTTACCCTATACAACCAAGGAAGCAGCGATGTGTTCATTACCAAATTGGACGCATCAGGAAATGCATTATGGGCAAGAAGTATAGGTGGGACATTTAATGATATGGGTACCGAGATCACAAGTGATTTACAGGGAAATGTGATCATTGGAGGTGATTTTATCAGCTCGAGCATAGTGATCGACACCTATACGCTTAGCAGTGCAGGTAACTTCGATCTATTTCTGGCAAAATTCAATTCCGTTGGAAATACGATATGGGCATTGAATATTGGCGATGTTATGGATGAGGTTTGTACAGGTATTACTACCGACTTTGTCGGTTCTATCTACTTAACAGGCCATTTTCACAGTCCTTCTGCTGTTATAGGCACCAACACCTTTGTGAACAGTGGAATGGGAGGAGATCTTTTTTTTGCGAAATACAACAGCTCAGGAAATAATATTTGGTCCCGTTCAATTGGTGGGATCAATGACGATGGAAGCAGCTGCATCACCTCAGACCAATTTGCCAATATTTATATTTCAGGCTTCTTTGCAAGCCCAAGTATCACCTGCTCTTCCTATACACTCTCCAATACTGGAAATGCCGATATGTTCGTTGGAAAGATACAAAGTACAATTACGGGAATGGAAAGTGGGGAAGCAAATATCTTAGCAATGGCAAATGTCTACCCCAATCCCTCAAACCGTTTATATTGTCTAGAAGGCATTAATGGATCTGAAGTAAAATTTGAAATTCATAATTTGGATGGCATAGAAGTTCCTTTTATTGGATGGAAAATGAATGACCAAACTTATTTTGACCTTGGACTTCTGCCCAAAGGTATTTACTATCTCACCATTGCCGGAAATAACAGCAAGGTCATAAAAAAACTTATCCTTATCTGATTATCAATCAGAGTCTGTCTTATTCGTTGTAAAAGCCACATTTTTCTTAGTAGAAACGCAACTAAAACATCTATGTAAAGTATAATATAGTAGGTGGTTTTGCTTACCATGTCGCTTTGAAATAGCCATACAGTTTAAACCTAATGAATATGAGTTTATCGAAGAAAATAGCCATTATCGTGTTAGGTGTACTCTTGATTTTAAGTATGATCTGAGTGAGTATCCCTAGATTGCCAAACTGAATCTAATAAATGCTAAACAACAAGGTTTGCAAGCTTGGCCGTACCTCTTATTACAGAATAATTCCTAAAATTGTTCCTTGAACCAATGAAACGAAAAGAGTTTATTCGAACCTTGGCGCTTGCCACGTTAGCAACAAAAGTAGTCAACATGAATGCATTAAATGAGATCCTGAAAAATGGAAATAATACAGAAACAATGCCTTTACTGTTTGTAGGGCATGGCAGTCCTATGAATGCGATAGAAGACAATGCTTTCTCAAGAGGCATGCAGGCAATTGGAAAAAAACTTGTAACGCCAAAAGCCATTCTTATGATTTCGGCCCATTGGGAAACGAATGGCACTTTTGTTACAGCACAGGAAATGCCACCCACCATACATGATTTTGGAGGATTCCCAAAGGCTCTATTTGATGTTGAGTACAAAGCTCCCGGAAGCAAATGGCTGGCAGAGGAAACAATTTCTGCCGTGAAGAAAACAACAGTTAAGCCTGACAGTACCTGGGGATTTGATCACGGATGCTGGAGTGTTACGAAAAACATCTTTCCGAATGCAGACATCCCAATCATTCAAATGAGTTTAAATTACAACTGGGACGCAAAGAAACATTACGAAGTAGCTCAGGAGCTGAATGCCCTTCGAAACAAAGGAGTTCTAATTATAGGAAGCGGCAACATGG
>DAORJH010000050.1:0-9626 GCA_035438925.1 Bacteroidia bacterium
TGGATTGGGACGAATGTTGCAACAGATAAATAATCCCGATGGTGGCGTGGTATTTGCTTATCATGTGAGTGATCCGGAAAGATATGGCGTTGTTGAATTTGATAAGGATCATAAGGTGATCTCTATTGAAGAAAAACCAAAGCAACCAAAGTCACATTATGCAGTACCGGGACTTTATTTCTACGACAACGAAGTGATCAGCATTGCAAAAAACTTGAAACCGAGTCCTCGAGGTGAATACGAGATCACCGATGTAAATAAGGAGTATTTGAAAAGAGGAAAATTAAAAGTTTCCATTATGGATAGAGGAACGGCCTGGCTCGATACCGGTACTTTTCCTTCACTTATGCAGGCAGGTCAATTCGTTCAGGTAATAGAAGAACGACAAGGATTGAAAATTGGTTGTATAGAAGAAGTAGCTTTTAAAATGGGATATATCAATAAAGATCAATTGATAAAATTGGCAGAGCCACTTACTAAAAGCGGATATGGAACTTATTTGTTAGAAGTTGCCAAGAACTCTTAATCTCATTTATAAGCACATTGATGAATTACGAAATATTCAGCGAACTTCTCAAATCACATCTTGATCAGTACTGCGAAGTCGAAAGGAAGCAAAGGCCGAAAGAATTATACGACCCGGAACTTTACATTTTGTCGCTCGGCGGCAAAAGACTCAGACCTCTACTCACATTGATCGGTTGTGATCTCTTCAACAAAGAAGTTAAGACTTCACTGGATGCTGCCTTAACAGTCGAGCTTTTCCATAACTTTTCTCTTATACACGACGATATTCTAGATCAGGCCCCACTTCGCAGAAACAGTCCAACCGTACATCAAAAATGGAATACCAATATTGCAATTCTAAGCGGAGATCTTTTACTTGTAAAGGCCTATGAAATGCTGGCTAATTACAAAACAAAAGAATTGAAACAGCTATTAACTCTATTCAACAGAACAGCAATTGAAGTTTGTGAAGGGCAGCAACTGGATATGAATTTTGAAAGATCAGATTCAGTAACGGTGAAAGAATACATTGAAATGATCAGAAAAAAGACAGCTGTCTTATTGGGATGCAGTTTACAAATGGGTGCCATATGTGCCGGTGCCGGAAAATCATCACAAAAGAAGCTCTATGAATTTGGCGTTCATCTTGGTCTCGCTTTTCAATTGAACGATGATCTGCTGGATGTTTATGCTGATAAGAATTCATTCGGTAAACAAACAGGAGGAGATATTGTATCAAACAAAAGAACATTTCTTCTTATAAAAGCCCTGGAAAAAACAAAAGGAACAAAACGCAAAGAGCTGAATAAATGGCTGACGGGAACTGACCATTCAAACGAAGAGAAAGTTACTGCAGTAAAAGGCATCTATGATTCGCTCGGTCTAAAAGAATTGTGCATTGAAGAGGCAAGAAAACATACTTTAAAAGCAATCAGCAATCTAGAAAAAGTAAAAGCAGATCCCATTAAAAAGGAATCACTTAAAAAGTACGCACTACATTTACTAGAACGATCGAACTGATGAATACTCAAAATTATAAACATTGCACCCCTATTCAGATACGTTTTAGCGATCTCGATCCCTTGAAACACGTAAACAATGCCTGCTATTTGAATTATTGCGAAACAGGAAGAGTAAGTTATTTTACGGATGTATTTAAAAATGAAATTGACTGGATTGAAAAAGGATTCATTCTCGCAAGAACGGAAATGGATCATCTGGAGCCACTATTTCTAAATGATGAATTACATTGCTACACCAGGATCTCCAAGATCGGTACAAAAAGCATCACAGTAAAGAATATTCTAGTAAAAAAAGTGGCCGATAAACAAATAGAATGTGCTCATGCAATAGGTATTCTTGTTGCAATGAATTATCGCACACAGGAAAGCATTGAATTGCCCACAGCATGGGTTGAGCTTATTCGCAAATTTGAAGGGCATACTCTCGAGTAAGTTATTTCAGGTCTTTCGTTTCAATGATGTGCATCATGCCACCATCGTACAGATAGAATTTTCCGTTCAGGCCGACTGCCTTTTCAGGACATTTTAATTTTCCCAATACCTCCATGTTCTTGCTAATGATAAGTCCTTTATCACGTTGAGAGATCACTTTGAGTCCGTTTGTTTCACCTAGTTTTCTGTACAATTCTGTAAAGTGATAAACATACTCGATTTTATCGTCAATCAATCCGTAAACCTTGTCCTGATCCGATTTGAAATAAACAACTTTGTCATTTATAAAATTCAAAGGCACATAAAATCCTTCCTTCTCGACAAAATATTCATCACCGTCAATGAATTCAATGAACTTGCCGTATTTAGTATCGGATAACTGAAAAACCGTCCTCACGTCCTTTTCGCCTGCCATCATGATCTTGGTTCTTGATGCGAAATAAAGCTTTGCGTTAATGAATTTTGCATCTGCAAGCATACCATTCTCACTCAGATCCTTTTCATAGATCACAGAACCGTACTGTTTGCTGAAAGCTGCCGCGAATGTTTTACCATAGGTCACCAAGTGTCCTTCTAACTCACCCAAGCCCAGATTAAGCAACAAAATCTCCTGATCATGATCGATCAATAAACAATTTGAAATTCCTTTTCCATTCAGACTTTGTTCCCATAATAGTTTTCCCTCCGAATTGGATGCAATGATCTTGTCAGAAGCTGCAAAAAAGATGGTCCCGTCAGATACAAGGATATTGGATGCAAGTTGAGTTACCAGTCCTTCTTTTGCCTTTGTATTCACCGGCTTGAAAAGTTTTTTCACCGTATTCAAATTAAAAACCGGTTGTACAAAAGGCTGATCTGTCTTTAATGCGGTGATCATTGGAAAAGACCATTTCAGTCCTGAATTCACATTGATACAATACAAACCACTTGCCGCGATCACAAGCAAACTATCATTTACTTTTACCAGGTCATTCCAGTTTGATCTCGAAGGCACTGGAGATGTCCACATTACCTTCCCATCATTCAAGGTCATAGCGCTCAAACCAACTTCGTTATTGATCTTGAAAAGAGGATTATAAGACAAACCTGTTTCATTGGACGGGTTAATATGAATGATGCGAGAAGGATATTCAAACTGCTCATAACCAAATTTTCTATTGAAGCGGCCAGTCTTAACTTCGCTTGACATTAAAAGAAAATCACCCAGCATTTCGAATTCAAGCTTAGAATCTTCGAAAACACTTTTAATGGAGTCATCGCTACGGAGGCACATGTGATAACCTTTGTGCGTGAAAGATTTTCCGGATGGATCATGTTGTCTGACACTTACCAGCAATTGCTTGTTCGCTGTGTCAGGCAGTACTGTGAAAATAGGGTAGTTGAATTGATAGGATTTGGCAAAGATCGTAGCCTCACTGGTAGCAGAAACTCCAATTCCGGTCTTGGATTGTTTAAAATAATTAAAAGCAGGTTGAGCCGTCTGAATGATTGGAATTAAAACAAAACATAAGAGAAAGCGATTCATTTTATTGAATATTAAATTTTCACCCCGATCACCAAAACATCATCCACTTGCTCCTGATCACCTCTCCATTCTGCGAGGGTATTCTCCAGAATATTCTTTTGCTCTTCTGTATTCAGAACAGCAATTTCATTCAATAACTTTCTAAAATTCCCGACCATGAATTTCTTCCCGCGTGGTCCGCCGAACTGATCTGCATAACCATCACTGAAAATATAAACCTGATCGTTCTTTTTCAATTGTATCGTGTGATTCGTGAAGCTCTTTTTCTCGCCGATGAATGCGCCGATTGGGAATTTATTGGCTTTGTACTCGACCAGTTGATTATCGCGAACAATGTACAATGGATTGAAAGCGGCTGCATATTGTAATTCTAATGTGTCAGTGTTAAGACAACATAATGTCATGTCCATTCCATCTTTTGTCTCTTTACCTGTTTTATCCACATGAAGTGTATTGATAACGCCTTCACGCAGCGTATCCATAATCTCAGAAGGTTTAAGTATATCCGAATTATTGATAATATCCTTCAATATATTATGTCCAACAAGACTCATGAAGGCACCCGGCACACCATGTCCTGTACAATCCACGGCTGCAAAATAGATGAGTTTGTGTTTCTTTTCTACCCAGTAAAAATCTCCGGAAACGATATCCTTTGGTTTATACAGTACAAATGAATTTGGAAGCACTTGTGAGATAAAAGAATTGGGCGGTAAAATTGCCTCCTGTATTCTCTTCGCATAATGGATACTATCCGTAACTTGTTTATAGAGGATCTCCAGCTCGGAATTCTTCCCTTCGATCTCTTCCTTTTGGCGAACTACTTCTTCGGTTCTTTCAATCACTTTCTGCTCGAGTTCTCTTTCATTTTTCGCAAGGTCATCCCTCATCTTTAACAAGGCATGCCCAAGAGAATCATCCTTACTCAATGGCGTATAGCTTGCATCAAAATTTCCTGCTCCTGTTTCTTTTGCGAAATCTGTGGTCTGATGCATTGACTGCACCAGCTCATTCAAGGCTTTACCCATTTCCCCTACTTCATCATCTCCGGTACTGATCCTTTCTTTCGGAAGAATTCCAACACCCATTGAAAGCAGTATCTTCTTTAATTTCTGAACCGGACGCGTGATTGAACGGGTAGTGAAAACTGCAATTAGAATACCTCCGATTACAAGCACAATTCCCATGATCTCAACAAAAGTATTCAGGAAGCTGAAGCTTCTGAACATCGATGTTGTCACTTCAACAGCGTGTTTCTGTTTGGAATCGATCAGGTTATTCAGTAAGGTGAAGGAAGTCTTAATATTGAGTTCTGAATCTTCATACGACATCCTGGCCATCATAATGATATTTGGATCTTCATAGGCTTCCGTTGATGTCAATTGCCCGGTAATTTCATTCTTGTAAACCTTAAAAAGTGTTTCGATCCGGTTGAAGATAACTCGCAACTGATCCTTTTCACTCACTGTCCATTTTCTGGATAATTCCTGAAGTCGCTTTTTCTGCGCATCATAATCCTTATCCATAATATTGATTAGTTCTTCTCGGAACTCAACATCATTGAAACTCTTATTGTAAAACCACTTTGAAATATTCGTGTGTGATTTTTGAAGTAAGAAATTTAACTGTTTAAGTTCAGCCACACTTGGTGTAACCTGACCCACGACTGTCTCTGTCTGACTTTTACTGTTTCTGATGGTAATGATGGTGGAAATGAAGGCCACCATTGTCATGAGAATAAAAACAGCAAAACCGAAACCGATCCTACGTCCTATTGTAAATCTGTATGCCATAGGATCAGTCGAGTTTAATTTGCAGTTCAATACATTTCTTCTTGAATTCCTCAGTCTTTACAGGATCGTTCAACATTCTGTAGATGAGATAAAGTGCTTCAACCGCTTTGGGATTCTTAGGGTCTTTCTTGTACACTTTATCGATAAGTTGTTCTGCTTGTTTAGCTAACTTACTTATGCTTTCTACAATCACATCGATCTGAGAAATATCTGCGCCATAATCAAGAGTCTTGCCCAGGTTAGCGGCCTGATTGTAATACATGATTCCCAGATTATAATTGGATTTTGAATTATTTGGCTGCAACTCGATCGCTTTAAGTAAGGCTACTTTGGCAATATCCTGCGCCTTCATGTTGCTGTTATCCTTATTGAAAATATCTGAATAAATTGCACCGGTGGTTGAAAAATACTCTACATCCGCAGACGTAAAATTCGTGTCGGGTTTAATTGTTTTTGATAATTCTTTTGACTTGTTATAAGCTATCAGACTGCGAGCATGATTTACGGAATCTTGTAAAAGCTGTAAGGCTACATTGTAGTAAGCAACCGACATATTATACATCAGTTTTTTGTTATTGGCTGCAAAATCTGCATCCGGCTTGAAAGAGTTGGATCGCTTTAAAGACGACACAATCGTATCACGTAATGGAGAATTCAGTTTATTACGCTCAGTACGTTTGTACAGTTCAAAATAGGCAAAGGCACGTGTGCTCCAGGCCGCCGGATCATTGAAAGTCTCGGGATGCCTTACCACGCTGTCGATAGCAGAACGGGCAGCATCATAGCTCTTGGCCTGATACAAGGTAATGGCCCTGTCCAGTTTATCTCTTTGCGCAAAACCTGTAGCTGCCAATAGCATGATCATGCCAAGCAGTAGGTTTTTAAATATGTTGCGCAGTTTATTCATCTTTTCATCTTATTAGTCTATATTTTTTACTGCTAAAGCCTTGAAATCATCATTCGTCTTTAATCCTGCTTTTACTGCATTGCTTTTACTATACTCAAACTTTAACTTGCTTTCAATTACCGTGAAATTTATACTTGCGCCTGTCTTACAAGCATTGAGTGCCTCTGCAACAAGTAAAGTACCATTGCCTTTGTTCTTTGTGAGGGCAGCTGCAACATTCTTCCCCTCCTCCGGTAATAAATAAATGATACTTGCTGCTACGGTTGGGTCAAAAACAGGAGTATTCTTCACCTCAATATCCTGATTCCCCACTTTACGTTTGGTTGCAAGTGTTTTTAATTCCGTGATAAGATTGTCATTCTTTCCTGCCACATAGATCACGAAATTTCCAGCCTTCTTTTTATCGGGCCATTCAAAATACTTCGTGAAATTGTAGATAAAGACTGCTTTGATCTTTGCGTTTGTGTCATAGTTGGAAGGCTGCTGAAACCTTAGAGATAGTAAACAGAGCAATAACAGTAGATATTTATGGTAAGTTTTCAGTCTATAAAACGCAATTACAAATATAACATTTGCTTTTAAATGGCAAATAACTGTTTATTTGGTAATTTAGTACTAAAATTCGCAGAGTTTGCCTGTCAGTTCTAAATACAATCATTATACCGATAATGAATTAATTAACAATTTTTTAGAGACAAACAACAATGAATTTGTTGGTGCACTCTATGAACGTTATGGACATCTCGTACTCGGTCTCTGTATCAAATACATGAAAAATAAGGATGAAGCCAAAGATTTAGTCATTCAGATCTTCAGCGGGCTTCTCACCGATCTGAAAAAACATAAGATCCAATTCTTCAAAAGCTGGCTTTATGTGTATTCTAAGAATTCTTGTCTGATGGAATTGAGAAAAAGGCAAAGAGAATTAAAGAAAGAGCTTGATTTACAGGATAATGTACATTTAATTATGGATTTCAGCTCGCCTGATCATCTAAAGGAAAAAGAACAGCAGATAAGTACCATGGAATCAGCACTTGAAAAACTGAATAAAGAACAAAAGATCTGCATTGAATTGTTTTATTTGAAGAACAAGTCATATGTTGAGATCATGGAAATAACCGGGTATAGCAATAACGATGTGAAAAGTTATATACAGAACGGCAAAAGGAATTTAAAAATAAAAATGGAAGAATTACTCAATGGAGAACAAGAAGGATCATAAAGAACTGAGCGATCTCCTCAATCAAAAAGACAGATCACAACTCGATGACTTTGAAAAAGAAGCCATCGAGGGATTCGATATGCTTTCAGGCGAAGAGGCTTTTCAGTTAAAAGAAGAACTCGATGCTGAAATGGAACTGAAAGTGCTCAAGCCAAAAAAACAAAATCCACGCATCTTTCTTTTAGCAGCTGCTTCTCTGGTGCTTGTTATTGGATTAAGCGTGCTTTTTGTACTCAATAATTCAGGATTGGAAGAAAAAACCGGGCTGGCAATCAATGCAAAAACGGAAGAAAATTCATTACCTGAAGCTGCAAAGATGACACCAGCACCTACAGAATCTCCTGCTGAGATTGGTTCGTTAGAAAAAAACAAGGAATCCGGCGCAAAAGAATCGCTGAATAAAGTCACAAAAGAACAGTCGTTGAATGAAGCTGAAAAAAGATCAGAAGGTAAGCCCATTACTGTGACCGATGAGCAAAATGGAAGCGGTGTTGCTCAAAAAACCAAGGATATTGTTGTGGAAGAATCAAAAGAAAGTTCAGCACTTGATGATATCCGAAATGACAACGCCAAAAGCGGCGAAGAAGCCCCTAAAAAAGGGATCGCAAAAGCTGCCGACCGGGAACAATCACCATCAGAAGATAAAAAATCAGAAAACTTCAAGGATCAATTGAGTTCAGATACCAAAGCCGTACCGGCCACTGGTTCTGCAGAAAGTAATCTAGCCAGATCTTCGAAGGAAAAAGCCAGAAAAAAATCGCGCAGTTCTGTGGCAGGCAAACAAGATACTGAACCTAGTCAACAACAGGAAAGAGACGAAGACATCAGCCTCGCCGCATCTGAAAATGAAGCGGAGAAGAAGAATGAGAGTAAACTTTCTCCTAGTGCTCCAACATATGAAGCTGTTACTTCCGGAAAAAATAGCGGGCCAGGAAATATTTCTTTCGAATATCAATATAAATCCGGAGAGAAAGAATTAATGAAAGATCTAAGCAATAAACTGAATTCGGAAGAAGTGAATGTAGCTTTTGATGCAGAGCTTCTGATCAACAAAAAAGGCAAAGTGGAAAAAGTGAATATTTACAATGCAAATGGCCTAAGCAATAAAAAAGTAAATGCAATTGAAAGGATCTTGAAGGATCTGGAAGCATTTTCAGTTCCGGCCAACGCCAAAGGCTTGTATAAATACAAATTGAATTATCGTCCTTAAGTCGTCAATAGCTTCTTATACATCTCTCCGAAGCCGGGATACAATTGATCATCAAAAGTGCGTTCATGAAAGACTGTAGTGAATAATCCATTCACTTTTTTCACTCCTTCTTTTATCTTCACTAATTCAATAAGTGCCTTTTCTGCAGAAATATTCTGATAAATAAAATAGGCGCCATCCATGGCACAAAATGGAATTAGCAGGAAGTCCGTCCTTCTTTCTTTTTCCAAGTCATAATAAGGAAATGCCTCGCTTGTGCCTGCACGAAATCCGGAACCGGAAGCGAATCCCATAGAGAAATCTGCCGTGATCCCATTTTTCATTAAAAGCTGAGGAGTGGCTCTGATATTAAATCGCAAATAATGCTGACGAGTGAATTCCGTTTTCTCTTCTGCTGCCTTGCAGAAACCATTATATTCTTCACTAAATTCTGCTTCTGTCTCTTTTGAATCATATCCGGGATGAAGTCCCACAATGGCATCATGATCTCGCACGCGCCTGAAAGTAACTTCGAAAATTTTCGAGGCCGGATCAATTGTCCTGTTATATTTTCCTTTGTCATTGAATAGAAAAAAGTAGATCAGAGGTATGTTATTCAAATGGCAGAATTCAGAAAATGCATCATATATGTCAAACGGATCCATTTTTTTTCCATTGATCGCAGCCATTCTTCTGCTAACATTATTAAAATCCATTTTAAGAACATCCTTCAGCATGGCACCGGAAGTGCGCAATAAACCTTTGTGTTTGTATGCAAAGAGATTGTCAACATCAATACTGGCCAGTGTTCTGAATTCTCTCGCAGGAAAAGAAAAAGAACTGAATTGACTCGAGATCATGTCACGCAATGACATGATCCATTCATCCACAACGGGACGCAAATGAACGTCATTTTTATAGAGAATACTTTGTTGCAGCTCAAATCTTCCATGTTGATCCGGCTTGTATTCCTGCCACTCTTCGTACCTGGAGATCATAAAAAATACAGAAGAAAAAAGATCGAATGAA
>DAORJH010000051.1:0-9567 GCA_035438925.1 Bacteroidia bacterium
CATGAGTAATGGAGCAGGAGCGGAGGTACAAAGACCATTGGCTACAGTTGTGATCGGAGGTTTACTTCTTGCAACTTTACTTACTCTATTCGTTTTGCCGGTCCTTTACTTGTTGTTTGATAAAGTAAAAAAAGAAAAGAGTCCAATGAAGGTTGCAATGATCCTCCCTTTGTTCCTTTTGACTTCTTTTTCTTCTTTCGCCCAGCAGACCATTTCGCTTGAGTCGGCTATCGCCATTGCCTTAAAGAATAATTTGCAGATCAAAAATGAAAATCTAAAGGCAGATTATCAAAAAGCGCTAGTTCGTTCAGCAATGGATATTCCAATGACTCAGATCAACTCGGAATATGGACAGATCAATAGTTCTTATTATGATAATAGATTCTCTGTAAGCCAATCTTTCAATTTCCCCCTTGTTTATGCAAGGCAAAAGTCCTTGTATAACGAAGAATGGAAAATGAAATTATTGGGTACGGCTCTTAAAGAGAAAGAAGTAAAAGAGCTTGTTAGTTCTGTCTATCAAAAACTACTGCTACTTTTTAAGCGCGAGCAACTTCTTGTGGAGACAGACAGTATCTATAAAGCCTATTTGAAATCGGCTGACCAAAAGTTAAAATCCGGTGAAAGTAATATTCTGGAACGAACTGCTGCGGAAACGAGTCAAGGACAAGTCATGATCCAGACAAATCAGATTCGAATGGAAATAGAACTCGAGGAATTGCAATTTCAATTGCTTCTTAATTCAAACATAAGATATAAGCCTGAAATGTCGGATTTGAAAGTGCCCCTGAAGATCAACAGTGACAGCAGTCGGCTTAAACAACATCCGGTGTTGAAACAATTAGAACAGGAAAATAAAATGGCAGTAATTCGTACGCGTTTGGAAAAAGCAAAGCTCTTGCCTGAGTTTCATTTGGGATATAATAACATGAGTATGCGTGGAGTAGGATCTGATGGAGTGGATTATACTTTATCATCGCGTTTTCAATCTGCACAGCTTGGTATTGGAATTCCAATTATTTTCGGTGCACAGCGATCGAGAATAAATGCAGGAAAAACAGCATTGCTTATTTCGCAGAATTCCTATGCAAATTCGCTTCAACTCATAAATAATGAATTCTCTTCCTTGGTCAATAGGATTGAAGCGCAGAAAAAGATCATTTCTTATTTTGAAAACACTGCTTTGAAGAACGCTGAATTGATCTTAAAGAATGCACAGGAGAAATTAAAGGCAGGGGATATTGATTACATGCAATGGACGCAGCTCATTCATCAGGCGATCAACGTTAAGATCGACTATCTGAATACACTGAGTAGTTATAATGAATCCGTTATTAAATTAAATAGTTTAACATCAAATTAAATAGAAATGAAAAAATTGGCAAATAAAATCAGTCTTCTTGTGATCATCCTTACACTGCAAGCTTGTGGTTCCGGCGGAACAGATCAAAAGGATAAAAACTCAGAACAAAACAGTGCTACTCTTTCCTTGTCAAATGAACAGGTAAAGAATGCGGGAGTTGTTGTTAATAAGGGAGAGGTTAAAAAGATCTCCTCCATTATAAAGGTCAATGGAAAGATTGAGGTTCCTCCTCAGAACATGGTCTCGGTGAGTGTTATGCTCGGAGGTTATTTAAAGTCTACTCATTTACTTCCCGGAACCAAGATCAAACAAGGTGAGGTGATAGCCATCTTTGAGGATCAACAATATATCCAGATCCAACAGGATTACCTCACTTCGCAGGAAAAAATGAATTATGCAAGAAAAGAGTATGAGAGACAAAAAGATCTCAATCAAAGCAAGGCAAGCAGTGATAAGGTGCTTCAGTTGGCAGAAACGGAATTCAAAACACAGCAGATCACAGTTAGATCCCTCTATGAAAAATTAAAGTTGATCGGTATCCGACCGGAGAGTTTGAATGAAAGTAATATTTCAAGAAGTATCAATCTGTATTCTCCCATCGATGGATTTGTTTCTAAGGTAAATGTGAATATAGGTAAGTATGTCAACCCTTCGGATGTAATATTTGAACTTATCAATCCAACGGATATTCATCTCGCATTGAATGTTTTTGAGAAGGATGTGAGTAAATTGTTTGTAGGACAGAAAGTAAAGGCATTCTCTAATAATTCTCCGGATAAAAAACTGGATGCAGAAGTAATTCTGATCAGTCAGGATCTTACAAAAGATAACAATGTTATCGTTCATTGTCACTTTAAATCCTTTGAAAAGGAACTGCTTCCGGGAATGTACATGAACGCCGAACTAGAAGTTCTTTCGAATAATGCTTTTACCGTACCGGAAGAGTCTGTTGTGAATTATGAAGGAAAGAATTATATATTTATTGCCGAGGACGCTAATAGCTTTCAGATGACAGAGGTAAAGGTTGGAATTACAGAAGGTGGTTACACAGAATTGATGGAAGCAGAAAGTCTAAAGACGCAAGATATTGCAACGAAAGGGGCTTATAATTTATTGATGGGTTTGAAAAATAAGTCGGACTGAAATTAAAAAGAATCCAATTCTTGTATACAAAGTGATGCCATTAATCCCATGCCAATTTCAAGGGCATTTTCATCGATATCAAATGTGGCTGTATGTACGCCGGATGTGATCCCTTTTTCCTTATTTCCGGTTCCTAGACGGAAAAAACAACTCGGCACTTTCTGCGTAATGAAAGCGAAATCTTCTGCAGTCATTCGTAACGGGAGTTCTTCTACTTTTTCTTGTCCTAAAAACTCCTGCGCATTTTTCATGCATGATTGCGTAAATTTTTCATCGTTCACTAAAAAGGGATAGCCATGTTCAATGCGTATTTCTGAATCTATTTTGTATTTAGCGGAGATCTCCTTTACAATGCTCTTTAAATCAAGATGAATTTCTTTTCTCCATTCTTCATTCATCGTGCGCATGGTTCCTTCTATTTCAACTTGATCAGGGATCACATTGGTTGCGCCCTTGCCTTCAATTTTACCAAATGCTACAACGGTTGGAATATTTTCACCCTTGCTTCCTTTCAAGGCATTCTGACTCATGAATTTCCTGTTCACTTCTAGTAAGATCTCCGATGCAATCAATAATGGATTTACGTATTCATTCACCATCGCAGCGTGACCGCCTTTTCCATTCACTGTCAGATACAATTCATCCGTACTGGCCATGTACATGCCTGACCTGAATCCGACCTTTCCGGTTTCCATTGAAGGAAATACGTGAAGGGCAATTGCCTTGTCAACTTTCGGATTTTCCAGTAATCCTTCTTTGATCATCAATGAAGCTCCACCCGGCAATACTTCTTCTCCCGGTTGAAAGACAATCTTCACCGTCCCCTCAAATTCATTTTTCAGTTCATTCAGAATGAAGGCCGCACCTAAGGCACAAGCGCTGTGTACGTCATGTCCACATGCATGCATGATGCCTTTGTTCTTGGAACAATATTCAACTTTGTTCTTTTCTTCAATAGGAAGTGCATCCATGTCTCCACGTAGCAAAATGGTTTTCTTAGTTGGATTTTTTCCTTTGATCATAGCAATGATCCCTGTTTTCACATGTCCTGTTGTATACTCAATTCCTGCTTCTTTCAGTTGTTTTTGAATGTACTCACTCGTTTTGTATTCCTGAAAGGATAATTCAGGATTTGCATGCAAGTGCCGGCGAACTCCTTTGATGCGTAAGAAATAATTCTGTGCCAGTTTTTTTATTTGAGCAACTTGGATCATTTGTTAAAGAGCATTTTTATTCCCACCATCACAAGTACAGCGCCGAAGATTTGTTTTACGATCTTTGTATCAATTCCAATAACAAGTTTACTTCCGAGATAACTTCCAAGGATAAATGTGATCCCTATGATCAAAGCGCTTTTGTAATCAACATATCCACCTTTATAATAATTGTAAACTCCCAGGATGCCTATTGGAAATAGGAACATGAATAAAGTGGAACCTTGTGCCATTTTCTGATCCATGTTCAGGAAATAAACCAGAACAGGAACAATGATGATCCCTCCACCAATTCCAACAAGTCCACTAAAGAATCCTGCGATCAATCCAACGATCAGCAATATGATCATTTCATTCATTTTAAAAGTCGGTAGCAAGTGAAAAGGATACAATGCGTTTCTGAATTCGAAGTGCGTCAACACCCCATCCAAAATCCAGTCGGCAGAAATAACCGAGTAATCTCGAACGGAAACCAAAGCCATACCCACCTACAAGTGGATTTTTTGGGTCTACAACCGTAATGATCACTCCGGTTCCTTCCTGGTAATAGGTTTTTACGTTTCTGGTATTCTCGTCACTTAAGGGATTGGTGCCATACCATGCCATTCCAAGGTCCCCGAAGATATTCACCTGTAAATTATTCAGAAAATCAGATCTTAAATTGCGATTGGTAAAATAACGAACGATGGGGATACGCATTTCTGAATTGTAGACAAGAAAATTATTTCCATTTCTAATGTTTTGATTGAACCCACGCATATTCGTTGCCAGGGTCTGAAATCCATATTGCTCCGGCTTCACTATATTGATGTTGGTATTGAAATTCGGATTCACCCAATTATCGACTCCACCTAAATAAAAGATCAATCTATCCGTTCCCAATGAATTTCCACCTGCAAATCGATTACAGAAGGTGATCTGCCTGTGTACTTTCAGATAATGCCTGACGTCAAATCCGGAAGTGAACAGATCACGTGGAATGGTATCGTAGAATCCCCAGTACTCTGTCCAGACTTTTGCTCTCCATCCGTTGTAAATATTCGTCATCACTTTTCTGGTGTTGTCAAATATGTATTCTAAACGAACTCCTGCCATGTTTTGAAATACGGGCTTCACCGGAAGCGTTATATCACCATTGGAAAGAAAATTAGCCTTATCATTTCTGTACATGATAGAGAGGCGAGTTGCAGCAACCGGACTGAAAGGGTATTTGATTGAGTATTTGACAATATGAGTGTTGATCTTGGCGAATACATTTTCAATCACATCGGTTAATACCGGTACACGTGCAAATGTTTGTCTGTCTACCAGGATCTGATGATCGAATTGTTTTTTTCTCTGTTCCCACGAAAGCATGAACTCATTATCAAGGGATGGGTTGATCCTGAATCCACCCATGATTCGCTGATCTTCGAAAAGATCACTGATGCCGATCTTGGTCAGAAAGTTGAAACCCGGATTCAAATAGACCGGAGAACCACCACCGGCGAAGAATTGATAGTTGTTTGCCAAAAATGAATTGTCAAATTGGGTGACGACATAGTCGCTGTAATAAGAAGTGTAATAATTCTTCTGGATTGGGAATCGGAATGCGTTGTTGTTCTTGTTTTTTGAAAGGGAGTCTTTTTGGAGTTTGGAAGAAATATTGTTCTCAGGCACCTTGTTCACAGGATTGCTGTTTTCACCGGTGAATTTATAATTATCAAAATCGATGCCGTCCGTTTTGTCGTTCTCGTTCTTAGAAGGGCTTTTCGTTTCGGAAGGTTTTAATTCTATATAATCCTGAGGATCCATAATGATAGGACGAGGAGCATATTTGTACCAGGTGTTCACAGGTTCTTTTTGTTTTACTTCTTCTAGTTTTGGAAGAGGGCTCAACAAAAGCATGTCCTTTCCTTTCGCATAAATTGCTTCGGCAACAAACGTGTTTTCCGCATTGATGTTCTGATCGAGAATATTTCTGTCGTAATTACTTACCGGTCTTGAATTAAAAAAGTAACGGTAATGTTCTGTTGTATCAACGTAAGAGATAGAGCTATCAGATTCCGCCAGATAACGGTTGTAAACGCCATTCTTATCGCCTAGATACGTTATGTAATTTCCTTTATACGCCTGTGCTTTTGTTTCGTTCGTCTCAGGTGTGTTGGTTACTCGCACAAGTACCTTGCTCGTAAAGGGGTAATTGGCCATGAAGAGATCCCTGTTACGAGTTAGTTTTGCAAATGCATTGGCATCATCTTTTGCTTTGATCGTATCATTGACCCTGTTACTTTCAAATACAATGTGCTTGTTTCCTTTCACAAATACAGGATTGGCATCGTCCCAGATATCATTGGTGAGTTGCTCTATTGCACTGCTGTTAAGCGAAAAGACAAAGATATCAGACTGACCTTTACCTTTCTTTACACCACTGATCGCTAATTTTTTTCCATCAGGACTAAAAGCAAAGGAATTGATCTTTTCAAATCCGGGAAGATTCCTTTTTACCACTTCTTTTGATTCTAGGTCTATGGTGTGAAGGATCAATTGATCTTTTCTTTCATAGACCATTCCTGCAATTTTATTATTCGGATGCCAATCCAAAATAGGATAATTGTAATCATCGATCTGTTCAACCTTTGGTCCGAATTTCAAGATCCTTTTTTGTTTCCCGCTTTCAACATCTTTTACATAAACTCGTAACTGATTAAGTTCGTTTACAGCGTACATCACCTTTTTTCCATCCGGACTCACTCTGGGTTGATAATAATGTCGAAAGGTTTTGTATTTAGTAAGAATGCTGTTGTTCTTTATTGGAGAGGTTCTTGATGAGTCCTTGAACGAAAAGAGGTGTCGGTTCTGTGCATCAACCATATCGTAAACCAGATTGCTTTGTGAAGTACCCAATACCCAGATAAAGCCAGCATCGGGAGAACGAGATGCCTTTGTCATGTAAAGTATGGCAGGTATCTGAGATTCTCCATACGTATCAACAATAAAATACCATAAGGCATGACCTGCATTGGCAGCTTGCTTTCCGGTGAGTTTATTGAAATTACTGAAATGATCGTTCTTGATGGCATCATAAAGTAAATTATCGTTATAAGACGACCATCCTTCTGAAAGCCATTTGATCAAACCTTGTGTATACCATGCAGGTAAATTCAAAAGAGTTGAACTCTTGATCATTTGAGCGGTGTTACCGGAATAAAGTACCTGATTGACCATTAACTCTGCCAAGGCAGCGCATAATTGTTTATCCAATTCTGCTTGTGAACCATTGTAAAAAATGCTGATCTTATCTCCGATGATGCGAGTGACACCACCGGTATTTGTCATTTCCTCACTGCTAAGTCCGAGATTACTTTGTTTGAAATCCTGTTGATTGTTATAAACAAGAATATTTATTTTATCATCTACCTGATGATCGAGTCTTTTCTCCAGAATGGGAATTTGTCTGTTCGCGGAGACGGAAACATATTTGGCTATCTCATTACCACCCTGATAAAAATAAACGCGAAAGCGATCGTAATCGTAATAAGTCCAGACAAATTTCTGCAATTGGATACGGTTCTTTCCAAAATCCATTTGATGCCCGTAATTGAACTGGGCATTCAGGGAAAGTTTCACCAAAAAAAGAAATATAGCTGTTAATCTCAGGCTTTGCATAATTCTGCCTTTTAAAGGTACAGAATTTTGTGTGATGAAAAGCTCTTTTTTGTGAAATTTTGGGTGTAAAAAATTCTCTTATTCAAGCAATTTAATGTCGTCAATTGCGTTACCTGCAATTCCTTTGATGGAACCATAGAACTGGGTGGTGTTACTCAACACTTTATCCAGTTGTTTCTCACGTTCTTTCCAAAGCTTTTCCATTTGTAATTTCTCTCTGGTGATGCTGTCTTCATTGAAAGAAAACCTTCTACCACCGCCTCAATGTTCTGTCTGAATTCCACTCCGGTAAGGTAGTTGTAGAGCGTCGACATTTTATCGCTCTTATTCTCTTGGCTTACAAGAGCTGAGTGAATTCTGATCAGGCTATCTCTTAACACAAAAGACAGTGCCTTTGCCTCTGGAAAGCGACAGATCCACACTCCGTCCTTAAAACCGAATGAAGTCATATCCTTTGGAAGAACCTCCGTTACGATCACAGCAATATCTGCTTGTTGCGCCCTTCGGTCGTTCTTCAGCTTTTCGATCCATTCATTGGTAAAAGCTTTGGTTCTCTTGCTCTCATAAATGATTTTGCCACAACTTACGCCGAGGCTGTTTTTTACAGTAAGAATGCAATCGGCTCCTTTTACGCCTTTTGCTACTTCCTCAATAGAATCCAATGGGAAGGAGGAACGGAGCAGATCCTCCAAAGCCAGCTCCTGAACCTCTCCCTGCAGCTGCATGCTTCCTTGTTCAGACTTCTTCTTCATTTCTTCGATCAGTTTTCTCTGATGGTTCAGATGCTTTTCGTATTCAGCCAAACGCATGGCATTTCTTTCCTGTTCCTGTTTTTGGATCGATTCTGCAAGTTGCGTTCTCTCTTCATTCAGTTTTTTCTGTAGAACGATCTCCAGCTCAGCTTCCTTGCTTTTTAAGGCCTGTTCTTTTTTGAGGAATTCCAGTTCTTTTGCCTGTGAAGCCTTGAGTTTTTCCTCTATCTCTCCATTGGAATCTTTCAGTAGTTTCAGTTGATTTTCAAAATCAATGCTGACCGATCTACGGATATTCTGTTCCAGCTCACTTTTCTGTTTTTTGATGGTTTCGTTGAATTGTTCCTTCAGTTCTTCCTCTTTCTTTCTGAAATCTTCTTCCCGTCTTTGTTTCCATTCTCCCGCTTCTTTTTTCAGTTTTTCCTGCAATTCCAGTTTCATGGATTCAGCCACCTCAAAATCATTTCCACATTTGGGACATTTAACTGTTGAATTATTGCTCATAACCTGCCTTAATTAAGGGTGAATTTATGATATTATTTTTTTTTATTTGTCTGCACTTTTCAACCGTTTTAAAACAGCAGATCAAATGAAGGAATTAATTCTTGTTCGTCACGCCAAAAGTGATTGGGGATCTGAGGTCCTGAAGGATATCGACCGTCCACTGAACGAAAGAGGGTATCGGGATGCTTATTTCATGAGTAACTGGTTTGTAAAAGAGAAAGCTAAACCTCAGGTCATTATATCCAGTTCCGCGACCCGTGCTTTGAGTACGGCCATGATCTTTGCAAGAACAATGGATGCCGATGTGAAGAAAATAAGGATCACGGAGCAGATTTACGAAGCTCACTATTCTGACCTGATCAAGTTTCTTACCACAATTGAGGATACTGTGGATTCGCTGATGGTTTTTTGTCACAACCCCAGTGTCACCGAGGTTTGCAATGAATTAAGCGATGATGTTTTTATTGAGAATGTTCCAACCTGTGGAATCGTTAACCTCCGTTTTGATGTGAAGAGCTGGAAGGAATTGGGAAATAAAAAAGGAAAGCTGGGTTTTTTCCAGTATCCGAAAGATTTCAGAAATACAGATTGAAAATAGAAAACAGTGAAAAAAGAGATCCCTTATATTAATCGCGAGATCAGTTGGCTTTCCTTCAACGAAAGAGTACTGCAGGAAGCTGCTGATAAATCTGTCCCACTGATCGAACGTCTCAAATTTCTTGGAATATTCAGCAACAATCGCGATGAGTTTTATCGTGTGCGTGTAGCTACGGTTCGCAGATTAAGCAAACTCGGAAAGAAAGCATTGGCTTTTTACGATGAGGATCCCAAAGAATTGTTGACGAGGTTACAGCGAAGAGTGATTGAACAGCAGATCAATTTTGAAGAGATCTATACGGAGCTGAAGAATGAGCTTGCCGAAAACAATGTCTTTATCATCAAT
>DAORJH010000052.1:0-9523 GCA_035438925.1 Bacteroidia bacterium
ATCATACCTGTGAATCTGGAGCCTTATAAGCAAATGTGTTATAACAGTACCTATTCTATCAATGCGCCTTCAGGAGCTACATCTTATTTGTGGTTAGGTCCTGCCTCCTTCTCATCTACAAATCAGCTATTGTTGATCCCTTCTATTCAGCCTCCGTTAGCAGGAACCTATACATTGGAATTGATGTTAGGTCCATGTAAGACGATTGGCACAACAAAAGTGGAAGTGTTGACGCCGATCAGCTTCACAATGACGCCAGGCAACAAAACGATCTGCTTGGGTGATAGTATTCCTTTGATAATGGGTGCTTCAGGTGGAAGTCATAACTATGCTTACTTCTGGAATCCACAGCAATGGTTAAGTTCTCCTACAGGAAGTGTGCAGTATGCACATCCTAAAGGAACGACCATTTACAATGTAACTGCTTATGATATCGCTTGTCCTTTCTATACCGTATCATCCTCCTTCACTGTGAATGTGAACAAGGCGCCTCAACCACAATTAGACCTTCCTAAACACGAAGGATGTCAGCCACTCTGCTTTAATTTCAATTCTAAGACAGAAGGTATGGCAACTTCAATTACCTATGATTTTGGTAACGGAGATGTTCTTCAGAATGATAATTTCAATTATTGTCTGAATGATGCCGGTACATATAACTTAAAGATCCGTACAGTAGGTAAGAATGGTTGTTCTTATACATGGGATTATGAAACACCGATCGTGGTATTTCCTACACCAAATACAGTGATCGAGACCAACCCTGAAAAGATCACAACTACTAACAACAACGTTACATTCTATCCAAATTCAACAAGAGCTACAGTTGTGAAATTTGAGTGGACATTTGACGGAGTTAAAGGAAATGGAGCCGGGTACGATACCTCAAGTATGAGAAATCCGGTGAGGATCTACGACAAGACAGGTAATTATCCAGTGTTACTTATCTCAACAACTGACAAGGGATGTATTGATACAGTTCTGAAAGTTGTTGAAGTAGGAGATGAATTCTCCATCTTTATCCCTAACACTTTTACGCCAAACGGTGATAACTTAAATGACGTATTCAACATCAAAGGTATCGGAATCAAAACCGAAGGTTATATGATGGAGATCTATGATCGTTGGGGTACTTTGGTTTATTCAACTAAAGAACTTTCAAAAGGCTGGGATGGTACCGTAAAAGGCATCACAGCAGAGAATGGAGTTTATGTGTACAAGGTGAAAGCGGCTGCAGCTAACGGTGAAGGAAAGAAAGAATACACCGGACACGTTTCATTGATTAAATAAAATTAAAACAACAATGAAAATCCCCGTCAGAACTACTGACGGGGATTTTTTTTTGAAAATTCAGAAACATTCACATTTGACTGTCATTAAAAAACTTTACTTTGCACTGAGGGAAGATGGAATTAGCATCTTGAAAGAATATGAAGATCAAATTTATTGGAGCAACAGAGAGTGTAACAGGAAGCAAGCATCTTCTAATAACTGAAGAGGGCAGGCAAATTTTGCTGGATTGCGGTATGTATCAGGGAATGGGTGAAGCGACAGACAAGATGAATAAGGAACTTGGATTGAATCCTGAAAATATTGACGCCGTTCTTCTTTCACATGCGCACATCGACCATTCCGGTTCCTTACCTTATTTAATGGCACAAGGATTTAAGGGTAAGATCTATTGCACGGAAGCTACACTGGATGTATGCAATCTCCTACTTCTGGATAGTGCAAATATTCACGAAAACGATGTGTATTATATCAACAAGCGCAGAGCAAAAAAAGGAATGCCTCCAATTAAGCCGCTCTATACAGTGCGTGATGCAGAAAAATGTCTAAAGTTATTTAAACCCATTCCTGTAAATTCGGATTTCAATCTGAATAGTGAAATATCATTTAAGTTCACAGATAATGGCCATATCATCGGAAGTGCAACGATCAATATTACCGCACGAGAGAACGGTAAAATAACCAAATTGGCTTATACCGGAGATGTGGGCAGGTATACAGACCCGATCATGAAAGCCCCTGATAATTTCCCTCAGGCAGATTATGTCATTTGTGAATCTACCTATGGTGGCCGTGTGCATGAGTCAATTGAGAATATTGAGGAGAGGTTGTTGCAAGTCGTTATCAAAACCTGTGTAACAAAAAAAGGAAAATTAATAATCCCGGCTTTTAGCCTGGGGCGAACACAAGAGATCCTATATCTATTAGATAAACTAAAGAATCAAAACAAATTACCAAAGATCAATACCTATGTTGACAGCCCTTTGTCAACGGGCGTAACAAAAGTGGTTCGCGATCATCCTGAAAGTTTCAATGATGAACTCAAGGCTTATCTGAAGACAGATCCGAATCCCTTTGGTTTTGATAATTTAACTTACATTACAGAAGCGGAAGAGTCTAAAGCATTGAATCTATCCAACGAACCTTGTATAATCATTTCAGCTTCGGGAATGGGAGATGCAGGAAGAGTGAAACATCATATAAAGAATGCTTTGCCACATGAGAAGAATACGGTATTGATCTCCGGTTATTGTGCCCCACGCACGTTAGGTGCCCGTTTACTTAGTGGTGAAAAGGAAGTTCATATTTTTGGTGATTTTTTCCCGGTGAATGCCGAAATTGATTCTATACTCTCTTTAAGTGCTCATGCCGATCAGCCACAATTGATCCGGTTTTTAAGTTGTCAGGATAAATCGAAGCTGAAAACTGTCTTTCTGGTTCATGGGGATGAAGAGGCGAAGAAGGAGTTTAAAATAAAACTGAATGAAGCAGGATTTACCAACGTTCAAATACCCGAAAAAGGAGAAACTTACGTTTTCTATTAGAGAACTTATTTGTTTTTTTCCTTTAGCTTTTTTTGTTTTTTGAAGTATTTCTTGAACGGCCAGCTTTCTTTAAGGGCTTCCATATTTAAATCAAAATTTCCAGCTCCTCTGTCGAGTGTTTTGATGCTTTTGTTGAGGTCATAAACTAAAGTTGTATCCTGCAGCAATACTCCTATTGATCCTTTACCTTCTTTTAAATTCTTAACAATACTTGAAATGTTGCCTGTTAAAGTCGCTGTAGTATCGCTGATTTTATTCAATTTTAAAACAGTTTGATTTATACGTGACGAAAGAGTTGTATCAGTGATCAATGCGCCCAAACTTCCCTTTCCGTTCTGTATTCCTTCCGTGATCTTTTTAAGATCTCCGGTAATCGTAAGCCCCTGACTTGACATATAACGAAGATTGACCAATGTGGATTTCACGTTTTCGGCTACAACAGTATCTAATAGAACACTCCATAAATTATTTTTGCTGTTTATTTTTTCAGTGATCGTTTTTAAATTATCCGTAATCACGCGAATGTTCTTATTTGTCACGTCCAGCGTTCGTACCATTTCTTCCATTTCAATTGGACCTCTGGTGGTTAATACATCACCTTCTTCTACGCTGCCTGCTGTATGCTCACCGGCATTTATGTTGATCAATTTATTTCCCATCAATCCATCAGTTCCCACGCTTGCAACAGCACTTTTCTTGATGTACGACTGAATGTTCTTTTCAATGACCATGATCACTTTAACGGAGGAATCACTTACGATCTCTACGGATTCAACAGTACCAACGTCTATTCCCGAAAAACGAACGTTATTTCCTTTCATTAATCCATTCACGTTTTTAAACTCTGCACTGATGGTGAATGTGGAGCCGAAGAGATTTTGTTTACTTCCGATGAAGTAAAGGGCGAGGACCAATAATGCCGATCCGCCCAGAACAAAAATCCCCAATCTTATATTTCTGCTTGTTTCTCCCATATTATTCAAAAAACGTTTTTATTTTAGGGTCTGATGATTTTTTTAAACTTTCCATGTCTGCATGAGCATAGCATTGCCCGTCGATAAGCATAACAATGCTGCTCGCAACTATTTTTACGCAATTTAGGTCATGCGAAATAACGATGGAAGATGTGTTGTATTTTTTTGCCAGATCACACATCAGGTAACTGATCTCTTTTCCCGTTATGGGATCCAGTCCTGTTGTAGGTTCATCATAAAGAATGATTCCCGGTTTAAGAATAAGAGTACGTGCAAGCGCTATCCTCTTACGCATCCCACCTGATAGTTCTGCCGGTCTCATGTCAATGGTGTGAAGCAATCCAACATTAGTCAAAGCCTCTTTCACCAATTCATTGATCTCATTCTTTTGATTACTTGTGCGGTGCCTGCGTAATGGAAATTCAAGATTTTCTCTTACTGACATTGAGTCGTACAGCGCATTGCTCTGAAAGAGAAATCCAACGTTCACCCTCATTTGATCCAGTTCTTTCTGGTTCATCTTCGTTACATCTTTTCCGAATACATGAATGGTGCCCGCATCAGGTTTAATCAGGCCTATGATGCATTTGATCAAAACAGATTTTCCTGATCCGGATTTACCGAGTACAACCACACTTTCTCCTTTTTTCACATCAAGTGTGAAATTCTTTAAGACATGATTGGTGCCAAAGGATTTGTACAGGCCTTTAATGCTGATCACCACTTCTTCATTTGCAAATGGATCGTTTGTTTTATAGAGAGCCTTTTCTTCCATCAGGTGAGATGTAACAGATCGGTTAATTGTACTGCCACCAGATCGATAAGGAAGACAAGTAAAGAAGAGATAACCACTGCTGAATTAGCGGAACGACCAACTCCTTCGGTGCCTTTATTGGAAAAATATCCTTTGTAACATCCAATAATACCAATTGCAAAACCAAAAAAGAAAGTTTTTGCGATTGAAGGAATGACATCTCCAAAAGTAAGCGTATCAAAAACCTGATTCCAGAAAAGATCACTGCTAACAACTCCCCGTAAGTTGGCGCCTAGATAACTGCCGTACAAAGAAATAAAATCAGCAATGATCACCAGCATAGGTATCATAAAAGTAGTTGCCAAAACGCGTGTAACAACTAAATACTTATAAGGATTTGTGCCTGATACATCCATGGCATCGATCTGTTCCGTTACTTTCATGGATCCTAATTCAGCACCAATTCCAGAACCAATTTTTCCTGCACAGATCAAAGCAGTGATCACAGGTACGATCTCGCGGATAAGAGAAACAGAAACCATTTTAGGTAACCAGGACTCAGCACCAAACTCAACAAGTGTTGGTCTTGATTGAATTGTGATAACCAGACCCATTATAAATCCGGTGATGCATACTAGTGGAAGACTTTTATAACCGATATAGAAGCATTGCCTTAGGAATTCCCTCAGTTCAAAACCAGGACGGAAAACTTCGATAAAGAATCTTCCGGCAAATCGGGCAAGATCGCCAATTTCAGACAAAATTTTGGCTAGGAAGCTGGTCTTCATGAAGGATAATTAAAGCAAAAATAAGATTCTTTTCCTGCTTTTATCTAATATTATTTGATTTGTAATGAATTAACCTTCCTTACGGTTACTGCCTCCTTCAAAATGGATTTTCTTCAATTAAGAAGCCCCGTTACAAACGGGGCTTCTTTCATTAACCAACTTTAATTTCCTTTTTGGCCGGAGTTTTTGCTTCTTCTTTCTTTGGAATCGTCAATTTGAGTATTCCATCATTATAGTTTGCGCCGATTGAATCCGGATTCACGGTTTGGGGTAAAGTAAAGGAACGGGAGAATGAATTGAATGAAAACTCTTTACGTGTGAAACGTTCATTTTCTTCTTTCTTCTCATTCTTCTTCTCTGCACTTACTGTAAGCACATTGTTGTCAACTTCTATTTTGAAATCGTTCTTCTCAAAACCAGGAGAGGCAAAGTCAATAATGAATTCATTGCTTTTTTCTTTAATATTGACCGCCGGCATGTTTTGTCCGAATTCTCTTTCAAGCCATTTATTGCCGAAGAAATTGTCGGAATTAAAAAAATCCGACATCAAGGAAGGGAACATGCTAGTACCTTCTTTTTTTGAAATTTGTGTCATTTTTTTTTATTTTTTGGTTTATACTACTAAGTTAATTCGAGTCGCTAACGGAATACAATGATGCTGGTCATGATTCTTTTACATTCGATCGTGCTTCAATTACTCAAAGCTTCTCCTTGTTTATTCTGATCCTCCAGCGTCCAACCGTCAGTTATAGTTGTTTCTAACCATATTGTCCCGGACTTCCTGAATACCTGCACTCCTAATCCGTAAATATCACGGAA
This sequence comes from Bacteroidia bacterium, assembly GCA_035438925.1. Lineage (GTDB taxonomy): Bacteria > Bacteroidota > Bacteroidia > B-17B0 > Aurantibacillaceae > Aurantibacillus. Next base: position 6,170 of record DAORJH010000052.1, read on the forward strand.
GCGTTCCTCCATTTCTGCAACTGTCATTTGTGGCGTAATGGTGATGACTCCTTCTTTGTGTACTGTTCTGCATTCGCCGAGTGTTTTACTGCTGGACTTCATGAATTTCTTTGCAGATCCTCCTCCTTTTTTATGAGGTTTGGAAAAGAACTCGATCTTTAAATAAGGGAAGGCGGAATTGAATGTTTCCTGAATGGCTGAGATCTTTCTGTCGTCGTTGATCGTTACTTTCATAATATTTAATTTGTTTCGTGAAGTGCAAGTAATGGCAATGTGGTGTGAAAGGCCATTTGTTTAGTGTGTGGTTCGGAAAATATTCTGTGCAGAAATGAGTGTTTGCGCGAAATCATGACGATCAAACCGGCATCATGTTTCTCTGAAAATTTATTTATTCCTGCAAGCACCGAATCATTTTCAGAAACATGAAAAGAATGATCTGTTCCTTCCAGCATATTTTCAAGCTTTATACCATCCATTGCTTCTTCAATGTCTGGTAAATGGTCGCTTTCTTTCACTACATTCAATACATAAATATGTGATCTGAAAACTTCTGCAAACTCTTTAAGAAGAGTGTAAGTGCCCTGGCCCGACTTTTTATAATCTGTAGCGAATACAATATTTGCGAAGGCTTTAAATTTTAATTTTGCATCAACGGCCAAAACAGGTGTCTTAACGTCGCTTATAACAGAGGTTGTCACACTTCCGATTAATTTTTCCTCGAGTATACCTGCCCCTCTTTTACCCATCACAATAAGATCTACTTTGTTCTCTAGGCAGTATTTCTGAATTTCATCAGAAGCGAAACCAATAGCAGAAACACATTCGATTCCAAAATCGGATCCGTATTTCGTTCGTATTTTATTCTCCATTTTTGCAAGCTCCAATTTGACACTATGTTCTAATTCCTCTAATGTTGGCAATTGAAGGGGGGCTTCAGAAGTAATAAGGGGAGTGTGAAAAGCATGAAAAAGTATGATCTTTGACTTAAAGATCTTAGACAATTCTGAAGCGTAATTAACAGCCCCCATTGAATTATCAGAGAAATCGGTTGGAACAAGAATTGTTTTCATTAAAGCCTAATTATTATAGTTACAGTACAATGCCGTTTTAAAATAAACCTAGTCAAAAATAAAGGGTTGTAGCCTCGGTTTTTATGAGGCGCATCAAAGTCACTTATGATTGTAATCAGCTAGTTGCCTGGCTTTCCGTCATAATAAGTTACATTGCTTAAAAATGATTATCAAGATTGTATTTCAATTTGATCAGTTCAAGTTTTAATTTGAATTTCTCTATCTCCAGATTGATATCATTATAAATCTTTGCGGAAGATTTATTATCCTTGACAGAATTTTCGAGATCACTTATCAAATGAGAAACGGAATCCTTTTGCTTGCGTAGTGAATTCATAGAATCTGTTACGCCGTTACTTATGATCTTTTCAATAGCATCAAAATGCTCTTTTACCTTGGAGGAATTTTCCTGAATGATAGTGGAGGTATCCTTGAATTTGACCTTTGCTTCTTGAATGTAATCATTGAAGCGATCCCTGAATCCGGAAATCAATTGCTTTGCTTCCGTTTTTCCAAGGCTTGCCTGTACCTGTAATTCTTCTACTTCTGCCAGTGTCTTGTGAAGTCCTTCTATGATTCTGTCTGTAAATGATTTGTTGTTTTCCATACTTTTTGTTTTTAAAATAGTTTGACTGCTGAGTTGAGTTTATGATGAAAAGCAAGAACCGGAATTCCGGCATGTTGAATGATGTTTCTAGTGACACCCTCGTTAAAATATTTCTCCCAGAAGGATCTCTGCCTTGTTGAAGTGACAAATAAGTCAGCAGCATCTGATGCCAGATAATTCATCAACTCATTGTCCAGATCATCACCCGCTTTTAGCTGAAAGGAAAGGTTATTATAATTAATATGTGATTCTACCTCTTTTATCATTTCCTCCATATGCTTTTTTTCGATAGAAGGATCTTCGTTTGACATGGCGACGTGTAGAATATTCAATTGAGCCCTGGGCGCTTTAATATGATCAATTATAAACTGAAGTACATTTAAGTCACTTGGATGATAATCTGTTGCAAAGGTGATCTTATTCGGTAATTTGAATTTGGTGCCTTCCGGAATTGTCAATACAGGACAATGAGCGGTATTGATCACATTCGCTGCATTACTTCCGAAGATTGCACTTTCCAGGTTGCTTTCTCCTTTGGTTCCCATTACGATCATACCTGTTTTTTCTTTATTTGCCACATGAATGATCTCTTTTACCGGGTCACCCATAACGATCTGGTATTTATATTCTATCTTACCAGCATGCTCGATTTTCACGCAAAGTCCTTTCATTTTCTTTTCAGCTTCTCTTCTTTTTTCCTGTTGTGTGCTTTCAGAACCTTCCTCGATTAATACATGCAACAATAAGATGGATGAGCGGTCTAATTGGCACAAACCAATGGCGTAAAGCAGAGCATTTTCAGCTATTGAAGAGAAATCTACAGGAACGAGAATATTTTTCATACAATTAAGTACTAATATCAATTATAAAGCTAGAACTTTTAAACAAGGCATAGTTTGATTTGTATCAGTATACCTGGTGATTGATGTCAGTATAATAAGTGTTAAATTCCTGAATCCATTTAAAAATCCGAATACTTCTAAATGATAAAAGTTCACGTAATGTGAGGGATGAAGTTTCGAAAGAATTACCTTACATTTAGCATAGAATTTTAACAACTTGCATCATGAATAGAACTAGTAAGAATACCCTTGTCCTACTTTTGGCCCTTACAGCATTTTCTTATACTGTAATTGAAAAACCGGCATATACCCTCTTTGATATTAAGGGAAAAAAGACCGATTACACAGCAATGATAACAGAAGCCTCGAAGGCGGATGTGGTTTTGTTTGGAGAGCTTCATGACAATCCCATCTGTCATTGGCTGCAAAAAGAGATTACTTCTGATCTTTATGCAGAAAAGAAGGCAAATCTAGTTCTCGGTGCGGAAATGTTTGAAGCCGATGACCAGATCACGATCAATGAATTTCTGGCCGGAAAAGTAAGTGAGAAGACATTTAAAGATGAAACTAAATTGTGGACCAATTACGCCACCGATTACAAACCTCTGATGGATTTCGCCAAGTCGAATAAACTTCCATTCATTGCTACCAATATTCCACGTCGTTATGCGAACATGGTTTATTCAAGAGGTGAGGTTGCATTGGACAGCATTGATTCGGACGCAAAAAAATGGATTGCACCTTACCCAATCAAGTATGATGGTAACCTGAAATGCTATAAAGAGATTTTTGAAAATGCAGGTGGACATGGTGGAGATAATCTTCCGAAATCACA
>DAORJH010000053.1:0-9494 GCA_035438925.1 Bacteroidia bacterium
CGACCGCCTGATTACAAATCAGGAGCTCTACCAGCTGAGCTACTTCGGCTTTTTTATGATGACAAAGAACTACCCCTAAAAATTGGGATTGCAAAGGTAATAATACTTTTGAAACATGCAAAAATTTATTGATGTTTTCGGGCTAAATTTCCAGGAAATTTGCCTTGGGGTGATTTTTAAGATAGAATTCTTAATTCTGAAGGCAGGTAGTTGTTGAATCTACGATCCAGAACTTTACCCCAACCAATTCCTAAGCCCTTGTATTCCAGTAAGGAAAATCCGCGTAAAGGAGATTGAACCTTTGGTTCCTGTTTTCGTAGATAGATCAGTGCATCTTCTTTATTCAAATTGATTCTTTGGTTGTGAACGGCATTGAAACTTAATGCAAGTTCGTGATTCGGTATGATGTCATTTCCTTTCATTTCACCAAGACAAACACCAGCTTTTTTAAGATACAAATTGCTTCCCCATACAAATGAGAGTTTTTCAAATTGTTGAGGTAAAAAGTGGAAAAACTCACCGAATTTTACGATTTCGCCCTGTTTTTCGGGAAAATAGCACTGATATGGAGAATTTTTAACAAAATTGTTTTGCTTTTTGTTCTGTTTTCTTGTCCTTTTAACATTCCCAGATTCCTTTTTTTGGAGCAAGGCACAAAAAAATCCTTCTGACTTTGTTCTATGGGGATAGAATCTATACCCTGACTCGGTCTTTATTATACCCCATTCAGGCCGGACCTCAATTTCTTTTAATTCAAAATCTAGTTCTTTTATCATCCATTCTACATTTGACTCATTCTCCTCAAAAGAATAAGAACATGTGCTGTAGAAGAGATAGCCACCATCTTTTAACAACGAAATGGAATCGCTTAGTATTCGCTTCTGACGTGAGGCACAGAAACTAACATTTTGTTCACTCCATTCCTGAATGGCGTCTGGCTGTTTTCGAAACAAACCACTTCCACTACAGGGGGCGTCTATGATCAAAAGATCGATCTCGCCACTTAGAACTTCGAGATCTTTCGGGTCATTATTGATCACCAAAGAATTGTCGGTCCCCCATTTGTTCAAGTTTTGAACCAACGTGGCAGTTCTGGTTTTGATAACCTCATTTGAAATAAGCAAACCCTTGTTTGATAAGAATGAACTGAGAATAGTGCTTTTTCCTCCTGGTGACCCACAAAGGTCCATGGCAATTGGATCTGCCGGCAAATCCTTTATCGTTTTTAATGCCCACTCCAGAAACATACTTCCTGCTTCCTGTACATAATAGGCTCCGGCATGAAATAATGCATCATGAGTAAAAGAGGGCCTTCCATTTAGATAGAAGGAATTTTCACACCAATCAATTTTATTTGCGAGTAAGAGATCCATTTCGCAGTTCTTGAATGGATTGAGCCGGATACTCACAGGAACTTCCTGTTGATGTGCGGCAATGAAATCTTCCCGGTCAAATCCTTCAGAACCTTCAAGTTCATTCAATAGTGATGTGGGAATTTCGATCATTGAAATTGTAATGAATAACCTTATTATTTCTCCCTTTGGAAAGAATAATTGCAAAGTAATAAATAAATTAGCACTTTAATGAGAAAGCTGGTTAATATCACGCCTTTTGTTGCGCTGGAGAAAATGAAAAACTGGTGTGCTTATCAGGAGAGAGCCCAATCGGACGCGAGACAAAAACTTTATTTAATGGGAATAAAAGGCGAGGTGGCAGAGAACATCATTACGACACTTATCGAGGAAAATTTTTTAAATGAGGAAAGATTTGCTCTAGCATTCGCCAGAGGAAAAATGAGAATTAAACAGTGGGGGAAGCAGAAAATTAGAATAGAACTTAAAAAGCATGGAATTAGTGAAACGTGCATGAAGAAAGCTTTGAAAGAACTGGAAGATGATGAATATGCGAAAGTGTTGGATCAAGCAATTGAGAAGAAGATACGCCTTTTGAAAGTAGGAGATAAGTGGACAAACTTTTACAAGATCGTCAATCATTTATTAAGCAAGGGCTTTGAAAAGGATTTGGTGGTTGAGCGTTTAAATGTAATTTTGAAAACAGAATACGAAAATTGATTTATGAATCTGGATCTGAAAAATAAAAGAGCTATTGTTTGTGGTAGTACACAGGGAATTGGACTCGCAGTTGCTAAAGAACTTGCACAGCTGGGTGCGAATGTTACGTTGATCGCAAGAAATGAACAACTATTGAAGGTGGTTAAAAGTGAACTCTCTGTATCACAGAATCAACTTCATTCGTATTTGTGTGCTGATTTCAATGATCCGGTTAAACTGAAAGAGCTGGTGGAAAATTTCATTCAGCGTAGTGGTCCTGTTAATATATTGGTGAACAATACAGGTGGTCCAGCATCAGGACCATTACTTACCTCAAAACCGGAAGATTTTCTGAACACATTCAACCAACATTTGATCTGTAATCACATGTTGGTTCAGGCATGTGCAGAGGGTATGAAAAATTCCGGATACGGGCGCATAATAAATATAATTTCAACCTCAGTAAAAGCGCCACTTCCCAATTTAGGAGTAAGCAACACCATTCGAGCCGCAGTAGGCAATTGGGCCAAGACCCTAGCCAATGAATTAGGAAAAAGCAATATTACTGTTAATAATGTGCTTCCGGGGGCTACCATGACCCAGCGTTTATCATCAATCATCGACGCTAAATCAACTCGCACAGGGGAGTCTCTCGATAAAATAAAGAAAGAAATGATCGGTGAAATTCCTTTAGGCAGGTTTGCTGAGGCCAGTGAGGTTGCGGCTGCTGTTGCTTTTCTTGCCTCCCCGTCAGCCGCTTATATTAATGGGATAAATCTGCCCGTGGACGGTGGGCGGACTCCAAATTTATAGTATTAACACCCTGCTGTTATTAAATGAAGGTTTACGTGCTGAAAGCCACTGCTTTATGCTGGTATTTTAGCGGTTATGATAAAATACCTCTTTATTCTAGTTAACTCCATCACTTTATTCATTTACAGTTTGCTTGGTGGTGACAATCCAATCTCAATAGCGAATAACATCCCAAAAAACCTGAAACCAGGTCAGGAAATTCCTATCGAGATCACAGTTACGAAAGGAAGCATGAGTGGATTTGCAAAATTGCAATTGGATCTTCCGGAAGGACTTTCTATAAAAGAAGGCGACAATCGTGGGGCTAACTTTAATTATTCTGAAGGATTGGCGAAATGGGTATGGTCGAATCTTCCGACAGATGAAAATTTAGTTGTGAAGTGTACTTTAATTGCTTCTACAAGTTTTAACGGGACAAAAACAATAGGAGGAAAATACTCTTACGTTGAGAACAACGGAAAAAAAGTAGTTGAAATGCTGCCGGTGGAAATAACATCCGGTGAAGGAAGTCCGGTGGCATCGGAAACACCTACAGTTTCGAATGCAGGCAGTGGAACCGTTGTTACTTCAGGTAACAATCCTTCAACAGATTCAAACAGTGACCCAGAAGGTGAAATATCAGCTAAACGCACAATTACACCAGGTGCTAATGAGGGGGAATATATTGTTGAATTAAGAATAAGCAAACTCATGACAAAAGGTTTTGCACGTTACAGTGATGATATACCTTCTGAGGTAACAGCGAAATCGATCAAAACGGAAGGGGCTTCTTTTTCTGTTTCGGACGGAAAACTGAAGTTTGTTTGGGTGGCAGTCCCTAATCAGGAATTTCTTGATATTTCATATACATTGAGTGGTGTTAAGAATCAGATACAACTCAAAGGAGAATACTCTTATCTCGAACAAAATCAAAGTAAGACATTCAATCTTAAACCCGAGATGATCGGTTCTGGAAATGCAGTTGCGGTGAATTCAAACACAAGTTCTGAAACGCCAAGCGTAAATACAGAAACGAAAACAAATACACCGGAAACGAATACAGTTACTGAAACGCCAACGGTTGCGTTAACTCCAACTGAAAACCCTGTGAATACAAATACTGAAACACCAAATACCAATACTCAAGTTGCAGTAACTCCAACTGAAAATCCGGTGAACGAAACACTGCCTAAATCCGAGGGAAACATCAATTATTATGTTCAGATCGGAGCCTTTACGAATGGAAATGTGGATGCCCGTCGACTTGCTAAAAAGTTTTCCATTAGTGAAAATATCAAAAGTGAAATGGCAGGAGGATTCTCTAAATTCATGGTAGGTAATCACGCCGAATACAAAAATGCAAGGGACCATAGGGAAAAAATGAGAAATAGTAACAAGATCGCTTCTGCATTTGTTGTGGCCTATAACACTGGCAAAAGAATCACTGTTCAGGAGGCATTAATGATCAGTAATCAGAAGTGGTACAGATAGTTTTTTTTCTTATCTTTACCTAATTGAACTCTCGATGAAGAAACTAATACTTTTTGCATTATTTTTAGTTTCTGTTACTGTTAAGTCGCAAACAGATACTTCTTCTTTGGACAAACTGACGCCTGAGGAATTGCAACAGTATTACATCAATGAAAAACCACCTTATTCAACCTTTAAAGGACCAGAAAAAGTAGGCGACTCTTTATTCAATATTCTCAATCCTCAAGTAATTCCAACTCAAACTGTTCATGCCGATGCTCTTTATAGGGAAGGTGCAGAAGCTGATAGGTTGAAGAATGCTTTTCAGGACAGCATCAATCGCGCGGATTACAAAATGAAACCCAAAGTAGGTATAGGTATGGGACGACTTGCCTTCTATGGCGATCTGTACGAGAAGAGATTTCAATCACCTCTCACTTCCAGAATGGCATACGACCTCAATGTTTCACAAAGGCTCACGCGCTATCTGCAACTCAATTTTAATGTCATGTTCGGTAAATTGGGCGCAAATGAATACAAAGTTAACCGTCAGGAAAATTTTCAATCAGAGATTCGTGCCGGAGGAGTTAACCTGATGTATGATTTTGGAAATTTCATGCCAGATAAATATACTTTCAGGCCATTTGTAAGTTTAGGTGTTACAGGTTTCGAGTATTTAAGTAAAACGGATCTAAAGGACAAAGACGGAAATACTTATTATTATTGGAGTGATGGAAGTATTAAGAACATGGCAGAGGGAGCTCCTGGTGCGCAGTTCGCAAAAGACATTCGTCGTGATTACACCTACGAAACCGACGTTCGTGAAAGAAACATTGATGGATTCGGTAAATACAGGGAATCCGCTTTTGCATTTCCCGTTGGAATAGGAGCGATCGCAAAAGTTACAGACAGGGTTGATTTGAAACTGAATTTCTCACTCTTTGTAAGTACAACGGATTATATTGACGGAGTAACTAATAAAAGTATAGGAGAAAGAACCGGAAACAAACAAAAGGATAATTTCACCTATACATCTTTTGCTTTGCAATACGATCTAATTGCTAAAACAAGAGAGAAAAAGAAATTGGCAACAGATACACTTAATTCCGCATTCTGGCTTGCAATGGATTCCGAAGACAGGGATAAAGACGGTATCATTGACATGAAAGATGATTGCCAGGGAACACCTGAAGGGGTTAAAGTCGATGAAAAAGGTTGTCCGCTTGATGATGATAAGGATGGAGTTCCGAATTTCAGAGATGATGAATTAGCCACAGCGAAGGGAACCCCTGTGAATGAAAAAGGTGTTGGACAAACAGATGATTACTGGAAGAACTGGTATGATGATTATATGAATGATACCACGGGAGCCGGGGTTGAAGTTGAATATGTTGGAAATGCATTGGCAATGGATCAGAAGAAGAATTTGCTCGACTTGAAAAAAGATCTTTACACCGTAGAACTTGCTCGCTATAATGGAACCATTCCTTCCGATGAAATGTCAATGCTATTAAGTATTGGTGATATTAAATCGGCAACATTGGATGATGGAACCACTGTTGTTTACACTGCTGGAGAATACCGGAAAATCAAGAATGCAGTTAAACGTCGTGATGAGTTTAAGAATGAAGGCCTGAAGAGCGCAGGTATTTCTAAGATCAAAGGCAAGAATATCATTCAGCTTTCGGAAGAAGAGATTCTAGCCCTGTTGAAAAAACAAGGGGATGATGAGTTGAAAGCAGGAAACAACGGAACACTTGCATTGAATAGTGGTACCGGAACTGCTAATAATGGAACTACTGCCGTGAATAATGGAACGGCTGCAGTCAACAATGGAACTTTGGCAGCGAATAATGGTACTGCTGCTGTGAATTCAAATACTGCTTCTTCAGGTACAGGCACACTTTCTGATGGAGGTTCAGTCAATGATGAGGCGTATGACAGATCACAGATCGTTTATCGCGTTCAATTAGGTGCCTTTAAGCACAGAATCTCAACTCAGGTATTCAATACAAATGCAGGAGTTTTGGAATTGAAGACGGGTGACAACACATATCGTTATGTAACCAAAGGGTACAAGACAATTGAGGAAGCTGCGGCTACTCGTGCAGATTTGGTGATTCAAGGTTATAGCGATGCCTTTGTAACAGCTTATAAGGATGGTAAAAGGATTCCGATGAATCAGACAAAAGCTACTGTAGAAAAATCGTACAAGGAAGATCTCAGTGAAAATAAAATGTTCAGTTCGGTAGATAAAAAATTGGTCTCGTTCAGAATACAATTAGGAACTCCTAAAAAATCTTTTGCAGAAAAATCGATGGATGATCGTGTAAAAGACCTTATCGGAATAGAAAAGCAAACTACCAGTTCAGGTACAATTCGCTATGTCTTCGGAACCTACAATGCTATGGATGCCGCTGAAAAATCAAGAAAGGAACTTGAGGCAAAAGGATTTTCAGACGCATTCATTATCGCAACCTTTAAAGGACAGATCATTTCTATTCAAGAAGCAATGGAGTTGTTGAAATAGATCTTGCTGCTATTTACCCAATACATAATTTCTCGCCTTTTATTATTTCAATTTCTTATATGAGTTCTACTTTCTTAATTCATTGGAGCTTGATAGGAAATTAAGTTGTCTGTGTATGGAAATGAATGCAATTCATCGACGATTATACTTCATTCGACGAAGATATAATTTCGATGATTCCATCGAATTCTTCGATGGAACTGCTAGTAAATGCATTTAAGATTGATTAGTTTTAATAGCTTGAAAATTAAGTCCTTAATACTAATTCTCCTACTCAGCTTCCAGGCACTTTTATTTTCACAGGCTCCAAATTATAGTTGGGCAGCGAATAACAGTTCTACCGGAAGAGAGATCGCCTACTCCTTAGCAGTAGATTCAGTCAATAAATTTATCTATTCAAGCGGATACATTGAACAAAGCGCTGCATTTCCAGGTTTGAATGCTGCTGATATGAATTTCGGAACAGGCAATGGAAATAAGGACGGCTACATTGCCAAGCATGATTTTAATGGAAATTTGATTTGGGTTGTTAATCTCGGTTCAGTAGGTGATGATGAGGTTAGATCGATCGCTCTTGGAATAGATGGAAATATTTATGCTACAGGAATTTGTCAGCAAACCGGGGTTTGGTTCAAATCAATTGGTTCACCGAACTACACTCTTACACCGAATTCAAATAATGTTGATGTGTTTGTAGCAAGCTATACTTCAAACGGAAGAATTCGCTGGGTTCGACGTGGTGGCGGAATTGCTAATGATTTCGCTCATTCGATAACAACAACAAAGAATTCTGTCGTGGTGATGGGTACCTACAAGAACGCTGCAAGTTTTGGTCCTTACAACACAACAAATCTATACAATACAGTTCATAATCATTTTATAGTTTCCTATAATTTCAGTGGAAATGAATTATGGCTTACAGAAGCAAAATCTGACAGTGATGATGGTATGAATTCCACTTTCAACTATCAGCATTCCAAAATCATTTCTGCCAATGATACGATTTATTTGATTGGAGAAATGGGTGGAAATAACATGACTTTCATTAATAGCAATGGCACTCCGTTTGGGACTATACTCACAAATAGCGGAGCCATCTCAAATATTTTTTACTCAGCGCTATCAGTAACGGGTAATTGGATTTGGTCACAACAAGTTGATGCAAGTGTTGAAAATCCTCAGTTAGGTTTTGGCATAACAGCTGATTGTGCCGGCTTGTATATTTCAGGTGCCGTGCATCCTGCGGCAACTTTCCCCTCAGGCTATAGTCTGAATTCTGTAGTACATGATGTTCCTTTTTTGGCAAGGTGCTCGCATGTAAATGGAATTGATTCCTGGGTTCGTTATTGGACACCATCATCAAAAGTAAATCATGAAGATATTGCTCAATGTGTTTTTGCTGATAACAAAGGCTATATCTATGTTGCCGGCAATTATCGGTCCACTAATTTTTTTGCGCCGGTAGGTGATCTAGGAATTGCAAATGGAACAGAAATGTTTCTTGCAAAGTATCAAAATGATGGAACTTTTCTTTGGGTTCAATCAATAGTTGGCTCCAGTGATAATTACATAAATGATCTAAAATGTACTGATTCAAAAGTGGTGATGTGCGGCCATTACATTAGTGACATAACTATACCAGGTCTATCACAAATAATTGGCCCTTCAGATGAAAATATTTATTTAACGCTAGGCAACTTAAATTTGAACCCACAATTCTGCAATTGTTGTCTCAATCCTCCAACGATCGCATTAACCTCTCCTGATCAAAGTATTTGTGCAGTTACCTCAACAACAATAAATGCCAATTCCCCGATCGTAGGACTAGGAGCATGGTACAAGGTGGAAGGAGGAAATTCAAATGGTAGTGGAATCCTTAGCAATTCAATTATTCCATCCAATACATTAACCGGACTCACACCCGGAAACAATGTCTTCAATTGGGTTATTTGCAATGGCTTTTGTAATCCAACAATGGATTCCATCAGTGTGAGTATTTATGCTATGCCTTCACTTGCAAATGCCGGAGCTAATCAAACCATTTGCTCAACTTTCACGAACATGACGGCCAATTCACCAACTGCAGGTATCGGTACATGGTCTGTTCTGAGTGGTGTTGCCACGATAGTGTCTCCTAATTCACCTTTCACTTCTTTAACATCTATAGGGGTTGGAACTAACGTTCTGGAGTGGACCATCGCTAACGGTGTTTGTCCTTCTTCTACAAGCACTGTTGAAATCATACGGGATGATTTTCCAACTCTCTCCGTGGCAGGTCCAAATCAAACAATTTGTGTGACCACTGCAACAATGGCAGCAAACATTCCAACTGTAGGAATTGGAACATGGTCACTTATTTCAGGTTTAGCCACTATCGTTTCACCTAACTCTCCATCAACTGAATTAACTTCAGTTGGATTGGGAACAAATGTGCTCGAATGGGTCATAAGCAATGGAGTCTGCAACCCGCCAAGTGCTAGCACAGTTACTGTTATTCGTGAGGCTCCACCCAGTATTGCGGCAGCAGGGATAGATCAAACCATTTGTGCAGTTTCTTTTTCATTAAGTGGCAATACACCAACTGTTGGTGTGGGTACTTGGTCGCTCCTCTCCGGAGGTGCATTCATTGTCAGTCCCAACTCTCCAACTTC
>DAORJH010000054.1:0-9427 GCA_035438925.1 Bacteroidia bacterium
AGACAGATCGGAATATTTAGAAAACTGATCAGATTGACTAATTTGATCTGTTCAGTAATTGCAGCACTATGCTGTTCAGTGATGCCAAACGAAGCTATCTTCAGTATGAATTTTTTCATGTGTACGATCGTCTAATTAGTTCAACTAGACAATTGATCAGTAGCTAATTTAGCACAACATATCGTATAAAATGCAAAGAATCAAAAAAATAATTATTTCAATAAAATAGCTGTTTTACAAAGACATTTACCTTAATTTTGTCAGGTAAATGAACCTGGTCCAACAATCATCCTATAAGCAGATCGTCTATTGGCTTTTAACTGGCTGTTTTCTCATTTATGTGATGGTTGTGGTGGGTTGTCTTACGCGGCTGACACATTCCGGACTTTCTATAACCGACTGGCATTTCATGGGGTCCATTCCTCCTTTGAATGAAGAAATGTGGCAGGAACGTTTTGATAAATACAAGGAAAGTCCTGAATTCATTAAGGTGAATTATGATATGACCCTTGCTCAGTTCAAACCCATTTTTCTTTGGGAATACATCCATCGTATGATCGGTCGTACCATGATGTATGTTTTTTCATTCGGATTGATCTGGTTCATCCTTAAAAAGAAGATCAAAAAAGATATGTGGCCCGGATTAGGATTACTTTTTCTGATGGGTGCGATGCAGGCTGTGATCGGATGGTGGATGGTGTACAGTGGATTGCAGAGTAAGCCGGCAGTAAGTCATTATCGACTTGCCATCCATTTAATGAGCGCATTCACTTTGTTCGCTTTCACTTTCAAATTTGCACTTTCTCTGATCTACAAAGAAGAGTCTCTAGTAACGGATTCAGATCGAAAATTAAAATGGACCTCTCTCTTGTTCTTTGTGGTTTTGATCATCCAGATTGTGTTCGGTGCCTTTACAGCAGGATATGTAGAGGGAGATTCTTCTAAAGTCAGACCTGGTCATATCTTCAACACCTGGCCAAAGATGGGAGAGGAGTGGATGCCGGAACAAGTAACAATGAAGGAAGGTTTTCTTCAGAATGTGTTGGAGAATCCTGCAGGCATACAATTTACACACCGTCTACTTGCTATAACAGTAGCATTACTTGCCGGATGGCTCTGGTACCGTTCAAACAAATTGCAACTCAGCAAAAAAATTCAAACAGCTATTACCTGGATCATCTACGGAGTTACAGCGCAATTCATGCTCGGAGTCTTTACCTTATTGTACAGTGTTCCGGTCCTATTAGGGGCCTTGCATCAAACAGGAGCTTTCCTTCTTTTTGCCATTTGTATCTATTTACTTTTTCATTTATTCAGAAAGGAGCAGCAGTTAACATGAGCGAATTCACCGAACATACTGAACCATTTCAGTCTGCCACACAGGGATATCCTCCTAAGCCTGAGCTTCTCGAAAAAAGCGGGAATGCGCTTATGCGTTCCATTTTAAGTTTGGTCTTGTATGCCATGTTGTTCTATTTTCTTTTTGGTGATATTGCCTACATCGCTGCAATTTTGATCGTGATCATTGTACATGAGCTCGGACATTTTCTCATGATGAAAAAATTTCATTACAGCAATGTGAAGATCTTCATCTTTCCACTTTTAGGAGCTTTCACTACCGGGAAGAAACAGCAAGTATCTCAATTCGAACTAGCGCTGATCATTCTCGCGGGCCCGGTACCGGGAATTCTGATTGGTGGAGCGCTTTATTATTTCAATTTAAGTTGGCATAATGAAACGGTTAAAATGTTGGCTACTTCTTTTCTTTATATCAATTTACTGAATTGTTTGCCCTTTTATCCTTTGGATGGGGGTCGATTGATGGAAGTACTGTTCTTTAAACACAATCATGTTGTTCGCTTGGTATTTGGTATCATTTCAATCATGGCCTTGGGTCTGCTTTTTCTTTACAGTCCAATCATGCTGATCGTTCCTGCAATGGTGGCATTAGAATTGTACAATGAGAATAAACATCAAAAGATCAGAGATTATCTGAGTGCTGAAAAGATCAATTACCACACCGATTATAAAAATCTGGAGGATAAGGATTACTGGCTTATACGAGACTGTTTGATCCTTTCCTTCCCTAAAAAATACGGTATGCTTCCCGTAGGAAATTATCAGTACAGTCCACTTGAAGCCATGATCATACAGCACGTGAACGCAGTATTAAAGGTAAATCTCACCGATGATCTGGGTGTGTTCAAGAGAATTGCTTTGATCCTTTTTTATCTTGTCGTGACGGTCGTTCCCCTTGTGTTTCTTCTTCGTAACATCTGAAAGTTCTCCCTTGTTTTTTTTGTTTATTTAAACATTAATTGGTTATTTTGGGTAAATAAGCACTAATTAAAATTATGTCAGTATTAAGAGTTAAACCGGTTTCTGCTTTTGAAGCAGATATGAAGAAAAGTGATCTGAAGAGAGTACTCACCAAATGGGGATTGACCTCCTTGGGAATAGGAGCGATCATTGGTGGGGGAATCTTTACACTAACTGGAATTGCAGCGCATGATTATGCAGGACCAGCTCTTGCTTTGGCCTTTGTAATTGCCGGTATCGGATGTTTGTTTGCTTCGCTTTGTTATGCAGAATTTGCTTCTGTACTTCCTGTAGAAGGAAGTGCCTATGCTTATGCTTACGGAACCGTTGGTGAATTGTTTGCCTGGTTCATTGGGTGGAATCTGATCCTTGAATACATGATGGGCGCAACCACAGTAGCTGTTGCCTGGAGTGGATACTTTGTCAAGTTACTTCATTTGTGTGGAATTGAATTTCCGATCTGGTTATGCAATGATCTGGCTACAGCAACTGAAAAATGTGCAGCAGCCGGTTTAGCAGCTCCTGGATTCGCCTTCAATCTTCCTGCCTTTTTAATTACATGGATCGTAACTGCCATATTGGTGAAAGGAATTAAAGAAGCGGCAAGCACCAATAACATCATTGTGATCGTGAAGATAGCCGTAGTTCTTTTTGTGATCATTGTCGGAGCATTTTATATCAATACGGATAACTGGTCTCCGTTCATTCCGGAAAAGCAAGCGATACTGGATGAAGCCGGTAAGGCCACGGGTGGATTTAAATTCGGTTTCGGAGGCGTACTTACTGCAGCGACCATTGTCTTCTTTGCCTATATCGGATTTGATGCGGTATCCACACAAGCAGGTGAAGCCATCAATCCAAAAAAGGACGTTCCTTTTGCGATCATCGCATCATTGGTGATCTGTACATTGTTGTATATTCTGGTTTCATTGGTATTAACGGGAATGGTAAAATACGATCAGTTGGATAAAGCTGCTCCAGTTGCCTCTGCCTTCTCAGGAATAGGAATTAACTGGGCCGTATTCATCATTACCATTGCCGCCACTGCCGGATTAACTTCCGTTATGCTCGTGATGATGTTGGGTCAGACAAGGATCTTTTTAGGAATGGCGAAAGATGGATTGCTTCCAAAGTTTTTCCGTGATCTTCATCCAAATTTCAAAACGCCACATAAGAGTACCGTAATGGTTGGAGCGATCATATCGATCGTTGCGGCCTTTACACCCATTGATAAAGTAAGTGAGATGTGTAGTATGGGTACGCTGCTTGCCTTTGCCATGGTATGTGTTGCCGTGATGATATTAAGAGTGAAAAAACCAGAACTGGAACGCCCATACAAAACGCCGGCAGTATTTTTGGTAGGTACACTTGGTGTTCTCTTCAATATATTCTTAATGACGCAGGTAAGAGCAGCCACCTGGGTGTTTTTCCTTATCTGGGGGACATTAGGAGTAATCGTGTATTTCCTTTATAGCAGAAGTCACAGTCATCTCAATAAGCCTCATTAATTGTACTTTTTAAATTTTGTAATGAAAATGTATAAGGGGATAGTTCTTGTTTTGATCACATTGATTGCAGTTATTCAGGTCAATGCTCAGGTGAAAACAGATACCTTGCGATTTTATTACGGTATCAATGAGTCGGATCCTTCCGTACATTATGCGCGAATAGATTCTTTGGTTAAAAATTTAAGTGGACGGATCATTAAGTTAAAGATCATTGGTTACGCGGATTTTCTTCATACTTCCGAATACAATCAGGTCTTATCGCTGAAAAGAGCAGAAGGTATCAAGGCATATCTTGTAAAAGTTATTCCTGGAGCTCAAATAAATGCGCTTTCTGTAAAGGGATTGGGTGAGCGAAATTCTGTGGACAACGGAAGTAAAGAAGGGCAGTTTGTTATGAGAAGAGTGGATCTCTTTGTTGAGCCTTTCGTGATCATGCAGCAGGAAGAGGTCCCGAAAACAGATACCATGCATGTCGATCTTCATACAGATAAACTGGCGAATCTTGAAAAAGGCGAAAGCCTCGAAATAAATGGATTGAATTTTGAGCCGGGTAGACATTTTGTTGTGAAATCTTCTGTTCCTGTTCTAATGAATCTTCTAAAAACACTTCGTGCGAATCCTAAAATGAAGATCGAGATCCAGGGACATATTTGTTGTCTGAAAGAAGAAGGCGACGGAATGGATATGGATACGGGTATTAAGAATTTGTCCCAATCAAGAGCCAAGGCAGTATATGATTTTCTTGTGAGAAATGAGATCGATGCTTCACGCCTTTCCTACAAAGGCTTTGGACACACAAGGCCAAAGGTTTCTCCTGAAATGAGTCCCGCTGACGAACAAGCCAATCGAAGAGTTGAAGTGCTCATAATTGACAAGTAATTCTTACTGAAATTCACCTCTCTGGGGTGAGGAGTATTCCCAATTTCTCTTATTTTTGTGTTCTACAGATGACCTTCAGCAGTATTACATTTTTGGTTTATTTTTTGCCGGTATTCTTCCTGATCTACCATTTGGTACCGCATAAATTCAAAAATGGGGTTATACTGTTGGGTAGTATCTTTTTTTACAGTTGGGGCGGACCTAAATTCATCTTCGTAATACTTGGTACCACTTTTCTGGATTTCTTTTTGGTCAGGAAAATGGCCGAGCAAAAGACAAAGAAATCGAAAATGGGCTATTTGATCTTTTCAGTTATCCTTAATACAGGTTTACTTTTCTATTTTAAATATTGCAATTTCTTTATCGATAATGTGAATGCACTTCTTGGTTCAGAGATCACCTGGGTAAAAGTGGCTCTCCCAATCGGAATCTCATTTTACACGTTTGAAAGTTTGACCTATGTGGTTGATGTGTTTAGAGGAATTCACAAACCTTTAAAGAACTTCTGGCATTATCAAACCTATATTCTTCTTTTTCCGAAATTGATTGCAGGACCAATTGTACGTTATCATGACATTGCCGATCAAATAACGAACAGAGAGAAAAATTACACGGCTGAAATGAAGCTAAGTGGCTTTCTTATTTTTTGTATTGGACTTGCAAAGAAAACCATACTTGCCAATACCTTGGGAATGCAGGCAGATGCTGTTTTTAAATTAGCTCCCGATCAATTGAATACCGGTGCCGCTTGGATTGGCGCCATCGCCTATACTTTCCAGATCTATTTTGATTTCAGTGGTTACAGTGATATGGCCATTGGTATTGGAAAGATCATGGGTTTTAAATTCCCTGAGAATTTTAATAATCCCTACATTTCCGGAAGTATTACCGAATTCTGGAGAAGATGGCACATTACGCTGGGATCATGGATGAAGAATTACTTATATATTCCATTAGGAGGTAATAAAGTCACTACCGTAAAATTGTATCGAAATTTAATTGTCGTGTTCCTACTTTCCGGTTTATGGCATGGTGCCAGCTGGAATTTTATCATCTGGGGAGCCTGGCATGGAACGTTTTTGGTTTTAGAAAGACTTTTTCTTGGAAAACTATTGGAGAAAGTTGGCAAGTTCATTGCAATACCATTCACATTCATTGTTGTGGCAAGTGGCTGGGTCATTTTCAGAAATGAAGATCTCTCCAAAGCCTTCTCGGTGATACATCAAATGTTCAGTTTCAATTTTACTCCCGGTAAATTTGCGATGAACAATGATTTTATTTTTATGTGCACCCTGGCAGTAATTTTCTCTTTGTTTGCAATTACAAGCAAAACCAGTGCCCTGCAACAAAAAGTATATGGCATTCAATTTACCTCGGGAGGCAAATGGTTGGCTCTTGCAGGTGGCATCGTTCTCTTCTATGTTTCATTGAGTTTTATTTCTTCCTTGAATTTTAATCCATTTATTTATTTCAGATTTTAGTGAGTAAGACAAAAAAGACATATTCCATTCATAATCTGATCGCGCTACTCGCCATTTCGATCCCGATGCTTGCTTCCTTTCTTATAAAGGATCACAAGCCGAATCTGATCGGTATGGTCATCAATGGAAATAAGCCGGAACTGAATTCCGTGAATTGGTTCAGTGGGATCTATTCATCGGAGATGGACGATTACAACAATGATTGTTGGGCCTACAAGGAGAAGATGGTGAAACTGAACAATCAGTTCTATTACGATGCATTCAACATCATGCGTCTCGATAATTTTGTGACAGGAAAAGATAATTATGTTTTTGGAGAATCAACCATTCATTCTTATTATGGGGCAGATTACATGGGTAAAGAAAAGATCCATGAGTTTCTGCGAAAATGCAAGGTCATTCAGGATACACTGGAAAGAAAAGGGGTCAGTCTCGTTCTGGCCTATGCACCCGGTAAAGGTATCGGTGCACCCGAGTATTTTGAAGATAAGTACAAGCGTCCGAAAGGTCCAACGAATATTGACGAGTTTCTCAAGCAAAGCAAAGAAATGAATTTGAACCACATTGATCTGGTCTCTTATTTTCATGAGATAAAAGATACAGCTCGTTATCCTTTGTATACACGCTTTGCGCACCATTGGACCTATTATTTTGAATGCCTGTGCGTAAAGAAGATGATCAGTTACATGGAAGCGCTTCGCAAGACCGATCTTCCCGATCTGGGATGGAAAGATGTTGAGATCTCTGATACGGCTCGCTACCGTGATCATGATGTTTTAAAGTCAATGAATTTGTATACCAAACCTCCGCAAAATCAACCTTTGTGTTATCCCAATATTTTTATTGAATCGGATTCGCTTAAGAACAGAACGCATATGCTGACCATTGGGGACAGTTACTGGTATGGTATCGTGTACATGAATGTGCCACAATATTGTTTTAATTACGGACAGTTCTGGTATTATAATAACCGAGTTGTTCCGAATCCTAGTCAGACAGAAAAAGTAGAGGCATGGCAATTGGATCTCAAGCAAAGTATCGAACAAAGTCAGATCGTATTGATCATGGGCTCCGATCCGGCATTGCCTGCTTTAGGATGGGGTTTTGTGGATAATGCGTATCAATTGTATACCGATCCAAAAGCTTATTACGCCAGAATAGAAAGAACAAGGCAGATCAAACAATTTGAAAAACAAATTCGGGAAGCTCCGGCATTGCTGAAAAAAAGCACGCAGAAAAGTATGGATCTCATGATCACGCTCGATAGCGCTATCAAATCGGATGCAATGAAACTGGCTGGTTACATCAAGTGACGCGAATGAAATCTTTTAAAATTTACCTATGAAAAAATACATTTTGATCTTATTTCTGGTTTTTAGTACATTCTTAAAAGCAGACGAAGGCATGTGGATGCCACAATTGATCCAGGCAATGAATTTTGCTGACATGAAGAAGAATGGTTTTAAGTTGAGCGCCGAACAGATCTATAGTATCAATAAAGCCAGCATGAAAGATGCCGTTGTTCTATTTGGAGGAGGATGTACGGCAGAAGTGATCTCGGAAAAAGGTTTGATATTGACCAATCATCATTGTGGCTTCTCATCGATAGTTTCTTTGAGTAGCGTTCAAAAAGATTATCTCAAGAATGGTTTCTGGGCAATGAAACAAGGGGAAGAATTGTATTGTTCCGGTTTGTCTGTAACCTTTATCAAACGAATTGATGATGTCACTTCTAAGATTCTAGGAAGCGTAAAACCGGGTTTTTCAGAGTTGCAAAGAGACAGTGCTATTCATGCCAACATTGTGAATGAAGAAAAGAAGGCAAAGGAAACATCAGGATACGATGTGTTCATCCGTCCTTTTTATTATGGAAACGAATTTTACCTATTTACCACAGAGATTTTTAAAGATATCAGATTGGTTGGAGCCCCTCCGGAAAGCATTGGTAAATTCGGTGGAGAAACGGATAACTGGATCTGGCCTCGCCACAATGCAGATTTCAGTATGTTCCGGATCTATTCTGGAAAAGACAATAAACCTGCAGCTTACAGTTCTGAGAATGTTCCTTATAAGCCTGCATATTCTTTTCCAATTTCTTTGAAAGGAACGGAGAAAGGAGATTTCACAATGGTCTATGGTTTTCCCGGCAGAACACAGGAATATCTTAGTTCATATGCTGTGAATTTCATCCAGAATCAACAAGATCCACTTCGCGTTTCCTTACGAGGAATAAGATTGGAGATCATTGAAGCTGACATGAAGAAGAATGATACCATGCGATTGATGTATACAGGCAGACATGCAAGTGTTGCCAATTATTATAAGAAGTGGAATGGTGAAATGCAGGGGTTGATCAAGAGTAATGCAGTTCAGAAGAAACAGGAATTTGAAAAGAAGTTTTTGACTTTAGTGGAAGCAGACAAGGTTCGTTATGAACAGTTCAGTAATCTATTCGGACAAATAAAGCGGGCTTATCTGGATTATGCCCCACTAAGCAAGCAATTCGATCATTATACGGAATGTTTGCAAGGAATAGATGCCGTTCGAATGATGGCTCCTTTTGTGAATGTGTACGCTGAATTAAAAAAGAAGAGAGAAGGAAAAGAAAATAATTTTGATCAGAAGTTCAAAGAATCAAGGCCGGCAGTACCTTTTGCCAATTTCAATAAAGAGACCGATCGTAAATTGTGTTTTGCCATGTTAACGGAGTATGTGAAAAACATAGATCGACTTCAAATGCCGGTCTATATTGATTCGTTGCTGACCGTACATAATAATGACATTGCAAAGCTTACGAATTACCTTTACGATAATTCTGTTTTCATTGATAACAAAAAAGCTGCAGTTGCATTCGCTGATTTTGAAAAGAATGCAGATGTTTATGCCAAAGATCCTATTTATCGTCTCGCTTCATCGATCACGCTCTATTATCAAAAGAACATTGTCCCACAGGTAAATTACTATGAAGTTCATATTGGTGATCTGCAAAAAGAATACATGCGATTACAGCGCGAGGTGATCAAGGATAAGAAATTCTATCCTGATGCAAATGGAACATTGAGAGTTGCTTACGGTAAAGTAGACGATTACAAGCCAAGGGACGGAGTGCAGTACCTGCACTATACAACATTGGATGGTTTGGTTGAGAAGCACAACAGTGGACATGAAGATTTTTATGTGACTCCGAAACTGATCGAGATGTATGAGAAAAAGGATTTCGGTACTTATGCGGATAAGAAT
>DAORJH010000055.1:0-9388 GCA_035438925.1 Bacteroidia bacterium
ATGCGTGATTACAGTTGGTGGAGATCTATCCTCAAAAAAAGGTGTGAATCTGCCTAATACCAAGATCTCACTTCCCAGTTTAACGGTAAAAGACATTCGCGATCTTAATTTTGCATTGGATTGTGATTTTGACTGGATAGGATTGTCTTTTGTAAGAAGTGTAACAGATGTGGTCGATCTGAAAGAGATCATCCGGAACAAGAACAAAAGAGCCAAGGTAATTGCAAAGATAGAAAAGCCGGAAGCCATTAGAGAAATCGATAACATAATTGATGTGAGTGATGGCGTAATGGTTGCCCGTGGTGACCTGGGAGTTGAATTACCAATGGAACAAGTTCCTCTGCTTCAGAAAATGATCGTGCAAAAATGTGTTCAGATAGGCAAACCTGTTATCATTGCTACACAGATGATGGAAAGTATGATCACCAGCTACACTCCCACCCGTGCGGAAGTGAACGACGTTGCCAATGCGGTGATGGATGGAGCCGATGCCGTGATGTTGAGTGCTGAAACTTCTGTAGGAAAATATCCTGCAAAAGTCATCGAAATGATGAGAAAGATCATTACAGAAGTGGAGAACCTGGACAGTATCTTTTACAAAGAACATACACCACAGATCAAAACCATCACTTATATTACAGATAGCATTTGTTACAATGCCTGTTCTCTTGCACATCATGCGGGAGCGCAAGCTATCATCAGTATGACGAACAGTGGTTACACAGCATTTAAACTTTCAAGTCATCGTCCAAAAGCACATCTCTTTATCTTCACCGATAATAAATCACTGCTTACCACGCTGAGTCTTGTGTGGGGAATCAGAGGATTCTATTATGATAAATACGAGAGTACCGACGAGACGATCAATGATCTGAAATCGTACATCAAAAAAGAAGGATTTGTAAAAGATGATGATCTGGTGATCAACATTGCAAGTATGCCAATGAAAGAAAAAGGACGCACGAATATGATGAAGCTTAGCTATATTCACTAAGATAAAAATTCGCATTGTCATAAAGATCTGTATGATTGATCTCTGCATCTAATCAGACTTTGAATTAAAATCTCATGTGGCTTAAATCTCCCAATATTCATTGCACTCACGGTTTTTCTACACGACATGGCGGAGTGTCTTCCGAAAATTTTTCTTCACTAAATTTAGGAGGAAGTGAAGACAGCGATGAGAATATTCTTAAGAACAGGATCCTATCTTTAAAAGAGATCGGTGCTTCTATGGACCAGCTCTGTCATCTTCATCAGGTACATGGTACAATGGTTCAGATCGCAAAAGCCGGCAAGCAAACAGGAGATGCTTTGGTGAGCAATGAAAAAGGTTTAGTTTTGGCTGTCAGCGTGGCAGACTGTTATCCTATTTTGTTCTATGATGAAAAAAATCAAGTCATTGGTGCAGCGCATGCCGGATGGAGAGGAACCGTAGGAAGAATTGCATCTAAAACAGCGGAAGCGATGATACAACTTGGTGCTGAACTGGATCAAATACAAGTTGCGATTGGACAGGGAATTTGCCAAAAGAATTTTGAAGTTGGAGCTGAAGTCATTGAACAATTCTGGAAAGAAGGATTTCCTGAAAGAATTGTCGAAGGAAAATACATCGATCTCGCTGCCTCTAATCTATTTGTTCTGGTAGAATATGGGATCCCGAAAGAGAATATCTGGGTCATGAATCGATGTACTTTTGAAGATGACTTTTTCAGTTACAGAAGAGACAAAGGGAAAACCGGCAGAATGTGGGGAGTGATTGCACTTTGATCTTTTGATTCAGATCTATTTTCCGAGGATCTCAGCAGCCTCCATCACGATCATTTTCACCTCATCATCATACTGATGAACCAATTGCTTTAATGTATTCAAACGATTCTTATCGATCATAAGAAAAATAATATCCTTGTGTTCTTTTCCACTGATGTCCTCCCCTTTAACAATAGTGCCGCTAATACCCATATTATCAAAAACCATTTTACTCAATTCATTCAAATTCTTGAGTGAAGAAATGTGAACGATCTTTTGGGTTGGTGCACTGATAAGAACCACATCGATCAGTTTGGTGGAAGCGTAAATTCCGATCATGCTCCAGAGTGAAAGTTCAATGCTCTTGAAAACAATTCCGGCTGATACAATAACGATTCCGTCCAGAATAAGAATAACTGTGCTGGTCTTTATGGATGTACGTGATGTGATCAATCGGGCTATGATCGTAGCACCTCCGGCTGATGCTCCACCCTTGAAGATCAAGCCCAGGCCTGTACCTATGCAAATTCCACCATAGAGTGTGGCAAGTAACAATTCTTTACTGAAAGCTTGAAGTTTTATGACCTCAGCAAGGAGATCTACAAATATGGCGATACAAAGAATGCATAAAATGGTCTTGAACGCAAATTGCTTACCGAGATATTTAAAACTAATAAGAACAAGCGGAACGTTGATCAAGCCCATCCAAACACCAATAGGAAGATCGATCACATGATGAAGAACAATCGCAAGACCTGCAGTGCCACCCGTTGCGATATTATTTGGACTTAAAAACGCTACAACACCGAAGGCAAGCAGAAAACTCCCGCTTACAATAAATAAATAATTCAGGATCTCTTTCCTTAACACGATTTTCAAAAACTATTTTTTACCGGTGCTTCCAAAACCACCCGCACCTCTGTCACTGTCATCAAGTACCTCTACCTGCTCCCAATTAATTTGCTCATGTTTTGCGATCACCATTTGCGCAATTCTCTCTCCGTCATTAATAATAAATTCGGTGTCAGATAAATTCACAAGCAGCACTTTCACTTCACCTCTGTAATCAGCATCGATCGTTCCCGGTGAATTAAGAACGGTAATTCCATTCTTAAAGGCCAATCCACTTCTGGGTCTGATCTGTGCCTCAAAACTTTCCGGCAATTGAATGAATAATCCTGTTGGGACTAATTGTCTTTGCAATGGTTTTAAAATGATTGGAGAAGAAATATTGGCTTTCAGATCTAAACCTGCAGCCAGAGCAGTTGCATACTCAGGAAGCGGGTGTTTGCTTTGATTGATCACTTTCACTTGCAGCATGGGCTCTTAGTTTTTTAATAGTACCAACTTCCAGTTTATACACGATAAAGGCAAACAAGATTACCAACAAATTATTCAAAGAAACACGTCCAACAAAACTATCCATTGATGAATAGGTGAAAGAAAGAGCATAAAAACCCAATGCTAAAATGGTGTATACGCTTATAGCCCTGATATTGTATTTAATAGGAAAATGTTTTTGGCCTAAAATATAGGAAAGGATCATCATACCTCCATATGCTGCAAGAGTTGCCCAGGCACAGGCCATGTAGGAAAACTTGGGCACAAAAATAACATTGATGACAATCGTAATTACAGCGCCTGATATCGCGATGATGGCACCAAATTTAGTCTGCGAACTAAGTTTGTACCAAATGGATAAATTATATACAACACCAAGACAAAGGTTGGCAAGAAGAAGGATGGGAACAACTTTCAATCCGGACCAATACGGTTCATCCACCAGGTATTTTATCCAGTCAAGATTCAATATGGTTCCAAGGAAGAGAAAAAGACAAAAAATAATGAAGTACTTCATGATGAGTGCGTAACTTTTTTTCGAATCCTTCTCCTTTGATTTTCCAAAGAAGAAAGGTTCCGCTGCAAAACGAAATGCCTGTATGAAAATGGTCATAAGGATCGCTATTTTGTAACAAGCCCCATAAATTCCCTGCGCGATCTGTGCTTCTGATTTATCGATCATCAGTTTTTTCAATATGATCCGATCCAGTGTTTCGTTCACCATTCCCGCCAAACCCAGTATTATCAAAGGCCAGGTGTAACGAAGCATTTCTTTCAAAAGTTCTGTATTCAGATTGAGTTGAATGGAAAAGATCTCCTTGCTCAGCAAGAGAACCGTGAGCACATTGGCGAACAATGTGGCGAGAAATACATATCCGATCCCGATTTGCGGATCATACATGGATGAGAAAAAATTCTGCGCCTGTGAATCATAGGCTTTCTTGCAGTAAACAACAAAGAAGACCGTTAATCCAAAATTAATGATCACATTAAAAAGTTTGAGAAGTGAGAATTTAATTGCTTTATTCTCTGCTCTCAGTTTTGCGAAAGGAATTGCAGCAATTGCATCAACAGCAATAATGAGAATACTCCAGGTAATGAATTTAATCGGGTAAACGGCATTGGGTGTGGACAACGCGCCTGCGATCACGGAGGAGAATAAAAAGAGAAGCAAACTTAAAACAACAGAAGAACAAATGAGAGAGATCAGTGCAGTGCTGTAGACTTCCTGTTTGTTCTCTAATTTGGAATTGAAATTGAAGAATGTGGTCTCCATTCCATAAGTGAAAATAATATTAAGAAAAGAAATGTATGCGAACAGCTCACTGTTGATGCCGTATTCTTCCGGTAAAAAAGCACGAGTAAGGATTGGCGTGAGTAAATAATTCAGGAAACGCGGGAAGATTGTTCCGAAGCCGTAAATTACAGTTTGTCCTGCCAGTTTTTTAATTCCGCTTGCCACCTAATTCAATTGAGAACGAAAGTTAAGGAATAAGAGAATCAGCATTTTTCTGAAGAACGTAAGATATTAACCATCTATTGTAAAGAGATTGCCAAAAAAACACAAGAAACTCAGGCATTCATTGCCTTGATCTGTTCTTCCATCATTTTTATTCCTTCTTCAAAGGTATGAGGTGCATATCCTAGATCATTAATGGCCTTGTCAATGATGAATCCGGTAACAGGTGGGCGTTTGGCAGGTTGCTTGATGTCGGAACTTTTACTGGGATTAATGAGACTCTTATCCAGTTTATAATAATCGGCTACCTTTTGCGCCAATTCAAGAATGCTGTAAAAGTTCTTTCCTGAAATATTGTAGATCCCTTTGGCTCTTTTCACTGCAATGAGAATACAGCCATCTGCGAGATCTTCGGCCAATGTTGGTGTTCTGAACTGATCATCTACCACGTTGATCTTTTTTCCTTGCTCCAGATTTGATTTCACCCAAAGAACAATATTGCTTCTGCTCATGTTATCTACTATACCAAATACCAGAACAGTTCTTGCAATGGCCCAGCTCAATTGCGATGCTTGTGTGATCTTTTCTGCTGACAGTTTGCTTTCTCCGTAAAAACTCAGTGGATTTGGTTTCTCACTTTCATCAAGAGGACCATGAGTCCCGTCAAAAATAAAATCAGTACTTAAATGAAGAAAATGAGGATGATAGTCTTTTCTTTCGTTCTGTAAATTCTCCAGTGTCTTCACCTGATGCTCTACGGCTGTTACATTCATCGAAATGCATAATTCTTTTTCTGTTTCACAAGCATCAACATTTGTCATTGCCGCCGTATTGATGATCACATCGGGTAAGTGTTTTGTGAAAACTTCCTGCACATTTTTCAGATCTGTTATGTCCAATGATTCATACACATAACCATCCTGCTTGACAAGTCGGTTATCTCCCCTCGCAGTTGCTATGCAAATCACATCTTCCCTATTGCGTAGTTTATACACAAGCTTTTGTCCGAGCAGTCCGTTGGATCCGGTGATCAGTATCTTTGTTTTTTTCATTTCTCTTTTTTCATCAACAGCTTTGCACTTTGTTCCAATTGTTTGTACCAATCCTTACCATATTTTCGGATCAAGGGTGCTTTCAGAAATTTATAGACAGGTACATCCAGTTTTGCACCACATTCGCAGGCAGGTTTACAAATATCCCATTTGCTGTAATTAACCGCATCGTAGCTTCTGTGTTTGGTGATGCGTACGGGATACAAGTGACAACTGATTGGCTTCTGCCAGTCAATGAACCCTTCTGCATGCGCTTTTTCGATCGCGCATTTTGCAGTTTTATTCTCATCAAAATAAACAAAAGCACATTCAGCACCTTCACTAACCAGTGTAGTTGTATAATCTCCATCGCTGTCTTTTACCCAGGCTCCGTTCTTTTCAATTGCTTTTATTCCCTTTTTCACCATGAAAGGTTTCACTTTCTCCACCACAGATTCAAGAATTTCCAATTCATCTTTATCTAGAGGAGCGCCACTGTCTCCTGCCACACAACAAGCACCTTTACAGGCGTTGAGATCGCAGACGAATTTTTTATCGATCAAATCCTGGCTGATGAGCGTCTTTCCTATTGAGATCATTTTATGTAATTACAGTTATGCGAAGTTATAGCTAATCTGAATGAATCTGAAATTTCTTCAAAGAAAAAAGGATCAGTTGATCGCCATATTTTGTGTCATATAAGAACCCAGGTATTTTTCAAGAAGCATGCGGTAATTCTTTTGCGTCTTGAATCCGCCAGGTCCAGAGAAGAATTCATTGAACAATGCTTTATGAGGCGATCCCTTGGGAATAACACATGCAAGCAATTCCTTATCCTGATTAAGCGGTTTCTGCATTTTCAGAAATTTTTGTGGATTGTTCTTCAGATAAAACCAGAATTCCACCGCCTCCACATAGGCGAAGGTTAATACGTTTTTTGCAACCTCATCCAGGATCTTCACCTGATCACTCATTTCCTTTACTTTAAGGTCATTGATGAATGTTTTCTTTAATTCAGAAACATAAGCAGCAAGATTGGTAGAAGGGGTGGTCAGTGCCGTCATACTTCCAAGTGTCTTCACTACATCACCGGCAGTCTTGGTTTTAATATCAGGAGCATTTCCGTTTGTGATACAAAAAGCTACATTCTTCAGGTAAGGAGAGGTATATTCAATCTCTTTTAATTTGGATGAATTCGCAATCATACCACCAATGGCAATTGTCTTTTTGGAAGATACCTTTGTTGAATTCAAAAGTTCTTCCGGTCCGGAAAATGATCTCATCTGAACGGTCAGATCCATTCCTTTCTTGATCTTTAACCATGAACAATACTCATTCATGATCTCAATTTCTATTCCGGTAATATTTCCCTTGTCATTGATCGCGAAAGGAGGATCAAGAACATAATAAATGGTCAATGTGTCGGTTTGTGCAGATGCAAAACGATAAAGAAAAAAGAAAAAAAGTATAAAAATTCGTTTTTGCATGTATTAAAAAATGAAGGTATCTAAATAAAAGAGGTTTGATTTTTCATTCTTCTCCTTTTATTACCATTACGATGTTAATTAGCAATAGGATAGTAACAGTCAGTTCATCTTCAAAGTTCGACTTTTGACGACTTAGAAAGGCTAATCAATATCATGTGCATTTTCACCTTATTTATCGTTTAAAAATTTGAAATTCTACCATATTTACGGTATTTTTGTATTCAAATTAGAATAATTCTAATTAAGGAAAGTATATATATTATTGATATTCAATACAATATGATAACAGTTAGTGAAAATGCCAAGAGCCACGCCTTAGAATTAATGAAAGCAGACCATAAACCCGAGGGCACGTTTATTCGAGTGGGCGTTGAAGGTGGTGGGTGCAGCGGTCTTTCTTATAAACTGGAGTTTGACAATGTACTTAAAGACGGCGATCAGCAATTTGAAGATAAAGGAATTAAAATTGTGGTTGATCGCAAAAGTTTTCTTTACCTAGTTGGCACAGAGCTGGAATACAGCGGAGGTCTGAACGGAAAAGGTTTTGTCTTTAAAAATCCGAATGCCAACAGAACATGTGGATGTGGAGAATCCTTTTCAGTTTAAGAATTAAATAAAAAATTAAAATGAGTAAGGACTTTCTGGAAGAACATATTCAAAATGAATATAAGTGGGGATTCACAACGGATATCGATTCCGATACTTTTGAACCCGGCTTGAATGAGAATGTGGTACGGGCACTGAGCAAGAAAAAAAATGAACCGGACTGGCTTCTTGAATTTCGCTTGAAGGCTTACCGAGCCTGGCTTACCATGAAAGAGCCCGATAACTGGGCTCACATTCCCTATCCTAAAATTAACTATCAAGGTATTTCTTATTATTCGGCCCCAAAGAAAAAACCGGAACTAAAAAGTCTCGACGAAGTTGATCCAGAATTATTGAAGACATTCGAAAAATTAGGCATCTCTCTTGAGGAACAAAAACGTCTGACCGGAGTGAGTTCAAACATTGCGGTAGACGCAGTATTTGACAGTATTTCTGTGAAAACAACTTTCAGGGAAACACTCGCAGAAAAAGGAGTCATCTTTTGCTCATTCAGTGAAGCGGTACAAGAACATCCCGAGCTTATAAAAAAATACATGGGCATGGTCGTTCCTGCAACTGACAATTATTTTTCCGCTCTTAACAGTGCTGTTTTCAGTGATGGTTCATTCTGTTACATTCCAAAAGGTGTGCGCTGTCCGATGGAATTAAGTACTTATTTCAGGATCAATGCAAGTGGCACCGGACAATTCGAAAGAACACTGATCGTTGCAGACGAAGGGTCTTATGTCTCTTATCTAGAAGGCTGCACTGCTCCACAGCGTGATGAAAATCAATTGCACGCCGCAGTAGTTGAGATAATAGCGCATAAAAATGCAGAAGTAAAATACAGTACCGTTCAAAACTGGTATCCCGGCGATAAAAATGGGATTGGAGGTATCTATAATTTTGTTACGAAAAGAGGGATCTGTTTAGAAGATGATTCCAAGATCTCATGGACACAAGTAGAAACAGGTTCGGCGATCACCTGGAAATATCCTTCCGTTATTCTTAAAGGCAATAACAGTATTGGAGAATTTTATTCTGTTGCAGTTACCAATAACAAACAGGAAGCAGATACCGGAACTAAAATGATACACATTGGAAAGAACACGCGTTCTACCATCATCTCAAAAGGAATTTCTGCAGGCTACAGCAACAATAGTTACAGAGGATTGGTGCAGATCAGAAAAGGAGCAAAGAACGCACGTAATTTTTCGCAATGCGATTCTCTTTTAATGGGAGATAAATGTGGAGCACATACTTTTCCCTATATTGAGATCAAAGATAAAACTGCCGTTGTAGAGCACGAGGCAACCACCAGTAAAATTGGCGAAGATCAATTATTCTATTGCAAACAAAGAGGATTGGATACAGAAAAAGCCGTTGGCTTGATCGTGAACGGATATTGCAAAGAAGTATTGAATAAATTACCAATGGAATTTGCAGTAGAAGCACAAAAGTTACTTGCCATCTCATTAGAAGGAAGCGTAGGTTAATAAAGAATAAATAAATCGAATACAAAAAAACAACAATAAACAAACTCATCAGGTTCCCGTTAAATTGAAATCTTTTGTTTGTTAATAGTCAACTCGAAGAACAATGATCAAAATTAAAAACTTACATGCCTCTGTAGAGGGAAAAGAGATACTAAGAGGAATTGACCTGGAAGTAAAAGCCGGAGAGATCCATGCAATCATGGGACCGAATGGATCCGGAAAATCTACGCTTTCAAGTGT
>DAORJH010000056.1:0-9269 GCA_035438925.1 Bacteroidia bacterium
CAGTTTACATTCGTATTATGACACCGGATGGTAAAGAGATGGCCAAGAGCTATGATGATAATTATAAATTCACATTCAGCAAAAGCAGTGGCTATTTTGCCGGAAAGGAAACGCTCAATTACGCCAATGTAGAGATCAGTGGTGCTACCTATTGTGAGGGACAGGGAGAAATGGTGCCCGGCAACTACATTCTTGAGATCTCCTGCGAGGGAAGTGTAATTGGAAGTGGTGGATTTAAATTAGATTGATTTATTTATCAAATGAAACTAAAAAGGCGCTTTATTCAAGCGCCTTTTTTTATTTAATAACCTTTTAAAGGATGAGCATTGCATCTCCATAGGAGTAGAAACGATACTTTTCCTTGATCGCTTCTTTATAAGCTTTCATGATAAGATCATATCCTCCGAAAGCAGATACCATCATTAACAGTGTACTCTCCGGCATATGGAAATTTGTGATCATACAATTCGCCACATTAAAATCAAATGGCGGAAAAATGAATTTATTGGTCCACCCAACATAAGGATTCAATTGTCCTGTTGTGGAAACCGAAGTTTCTACTGCACGCATCACGGTTGTTCCTACAGCACAAACCTTTTTCTTCTTCTCGCGGGCTGCATTCACGATCTTACATGTATCACTTGAGATCAGAACTTCTTCACTTTCCATTTTATGTTTAGTAAGATCTTCTACTTCTACCATTCGGAAAGTTCCCAATCCAACGTGTAACGTGAGCGGAGCAAACTGAACACCTTTGATCTCTAAACGCTTTAATAACTCGCGACTAAAATGTAATCCGGCAGTTGGCGCAGCAACAGCTCCTTCATTCTTTGCAAATACAGTTTGGTATCTTTCAATATCTGCTTCTTCCGCATTTCTTTTAATGTATTTAGGAAGCGGTGTTTCGCCAAGATCGTAAAGTACTTTTCTGAATTCCTCATAGGTACCATCATAAAGAAAACGCAATGTTCTGCCACGTGAAGTCGTATTATCGATCACCTCTGCAACCAGATTATCATTCTCTCCAAAATAAAGTTTATTACCAATACGAATCTTTCTTGCCGGATCCACCAAAACATCCCACAAACGACTTTCAGCGTTCAATTCGCGTAACAAAAAAACTTCGATCTTAGCCCCTGTTTTTTCCTTGTTGCCATACATGCGTGCAGGAAAAACCTTGGTGTCATTCAACATCATTACATCACCATCATCAAAATAGTTCAGTATATCCTTGAATTTTTTATGTGTGATCTTTCCTGTTGCGCGCTCTACAACCATTAACCTGGAGTCTTCGCGGTTCTTTGCAGGATATTCAGCCAGCAACTCTTTTGGTAAATTGAATTTAAAATAAGATAGTTTCATAAGTAGTTTTTGATCGTAAGGTTTTGCTTATCAGTGTCCGGAGTGTTTGTCAGAATTGACTGTATTTGGCTGAATTGCCTTTTTTCCGAAAATTGGCTTGCATAATCTTACGGGATTAACGGCGCGAAATTAATACATTTTTTGCGCCTTATGGCACTAATTAATGCTAAAAATCGATAAATGAGGGAAAATAAGGGTCCAATCAGAGTATTTTTTATAATTTTAAGCTAAAATAATTCATCTATGAACAGCGCCTTGAATCGATTCAAGCTTAGTATAAATTTTCTTTTGATCTTTTGCCTGATCTCCGGAGTACACATTTTTGGACAGAATCCCGCCAGCACCAAAACACAACCCGGACAGTTCAGTGCAGACTATTTCGAAATCAGCAAGAACCTTGACATCTTTAATTCACTTTACAGAGAATTGAATGCCCGTTATGTGGACGGCACCAAGCCCGGTCAATTAATGAAGACCGGGATCGATGCCATGTTGAATTCTTTGGATCCCTATACCGTTTATTACAGTGAAAATGACATTGAAGATTATAAATTTATGACCACTGGTCAGTACGGAGGAATAGGTTCATCTGTGATTGATGTGGATGGAAAGATTGTGATTGCCGACCCGTATGAAGGATTTCCTGCACACAGAGCTGGACTTCGCTCCGGAGATCAGATAGTAGGTATTAACAACAACAATACAGAAGGTAAAAAAACAGAAGACATAGGGCCATTACTCAAAGGGGCGGCAGGTTCTCCGTTGAAATTAAAGATCATTAAAGCAACCGGGGGCGCTCCCGTTGAATACAATATTATCAGAGAGGAAATTAAAACTCCTGCGGTTGTTTATACCGGAATGCTTCCTGATCAGAAAACCGGGTATATTAAATTACAAAGTTTTACAGAGAATTGCAGTGTGGAAGTGAGAGATGCATTATTGAAACTCAAAGAAAAAAACTGCAAAGGACTTGTACTTGATCTAAGAGGAAATTTAGGGGGTCTTTTACATGAAGCGGTGAACATTGTGAACTTCTTTGTAGAGAAGAACAGCGAAGTAGTATTTACGAAAGGAAAAATCTCTGATTGGGATAAAACCTATCTTTCCTTGAACAACCCAATTGATCTGAGCATACCTCTTGCTGTTCTTGTCGATGAAAATTCTGCTTCCGCATCTGAGATCGTTGCAGGTGCTTTGCAGGATCTAGACAGAGCAATCATCATTGGTAAAAGAACTTTTGGTAAAGGTCTCGTTCAGCAAACAACAGACCTAATGTATAATTCAAAAGTAAAAGTAACAGTTGCAAAATATTATATTCCAAGTGGAAGATGTGTTCAGGCCTTAGATTACAGTCACAAAAATGAAGAAGGAAGAGTTGAAAAAGTACCTGATTCCCTCATCACCGCGTTTAAGACCAAGAAAGGAAGAATTGTTTACGACGGAGCGGGAATCATGCCTGATATAAAAACAGAGGACGAGCGTTACAGTGATATTTTAATCGCTTTGGTCTCTAAACATCATATTTTCAATTACGCAACCAACTACTTTGTGAAGCATCCTCAAATTCCATCTGTTCAGGATTTTAAATTCACAGAGGCAGATTACAAAGAGTTTCTCGATTTTTTAAAGGGAAAAGACTATGCCTATAAGACCTCGGCAGAAATTAAAATGGAAGAACTAAGGAAAGAAGCCGAAGATCAGGCTGTATTTTCAAGTTTTATTGCTGAATACTACAACTTCATGAATAAGATCCAAAGTAACAAAAGTCTGGATCTGATGGAATACAAGGAAGAGATCAAAAAATATATAGAAGAAGAGATCGTTTCCCGTTACTATTTCCAGAAAGGCCGTATCGAATGCTCATTGAAAAGTGATACCGACCTGAAAGAAGCAAGCAGACTGGTAAGTGATGAAAATAAGGTCAAGATCATTTTAAGTCTGATCGAGAAACCTACAAAACCCTTCAATCTTAAGAAACGTTTTTAGTTTTTCTAACATTGATATTCGGCACTTAGCCTTATATTTGTCTAAAAATAAGAAGTTATGTTATCAGCAAAATTAAGTGCTGCTTTAAATAAGCAGGTTGAATTAGAGGCATCTTCCTCACAATTATATTTGTCAATGGCCAGTTGGGCTGAGACCCAGGGTTTAAATGGAATTTCCACTTTTCTTTACGGGCATGCCGATGAGGAAAGAACGCACATGCTTAAATTAATTAAGTTCTTAAATGAACGTGGTGGTCATGGTATTGTTCCAAATCTGAAGCAACCTCCTGTAACCTTTAAATCTGTAAAATCAGTATTTGAAGAGATCTTAAAGCATGAAGTAAAAGTAACGCAAGAAATAAATAATCTGGTCGAGATCACCTTAAAGGAAAAAGATTATACCACACATAATTTCTTACAATGGTATGTAAGTGAACAGATCGAAGAAGAAGCATTGGCGCGTCAGATCGTTGACAAATTAAAACTGATCGGTGGTGACAAAGGAGGATTGTATTTCTTTGACAGAGACTTAAGTACTTTTGCAACTTTAGAAAAAGAACCAACAAACAACAAGGCAGGAAAATAATTTTTTCTTTAAAAAAAGAAAAAGGCGCAATTAAATTGCGCCTTTTTTTATTCCATTCACTTTGTATAGTGACCCCGAGAGGATTCGAACCTCCAACCAACAGAACCGGAATCTGTCATTCTATCCAGTTGAACTACGGAGCCAATTCAGTGCAAAGATACGATTAACTCTATGAGGTCAATTGAAATATTTAAGGTTAGTTGCTCTGTGATGTTCGGATAAATCTGTCATTCTATCCAGTCAGGAGGCAAGCTCCTGATTGCGAGTTTACCTCGCCATTGAACTACGGAGCCAATTCAGTGCAAAGATACGATTAACTCTATGAGGTCAATTGAAATATTTAAGGTTAGTTGCTCTGTATTTAAATTGTTTGGTTTACGCTTTAAAATAATTGCCTCTGATTGATTTAACCTCTGATAATACCTGCCACCAATTAAATAGAAATAAAAAAGGCAATTCCATCAATTTCTCTTGCGTATCATTGGAAGAATCTTAAAATCAATTTGTTAAAATTTAAGCTTAATTCGTTTTAAATTATCCCACTTTTTACTACAAACAAAAAAGTTTTTATTTTTGATACCCCCGAATTTTTCCAAAGTTCAGCCGAAAATTTCGGACCTGTAAAATGAAATTCTTAAGGGTAATATTTTTATTTGTGAATCTGTCAGCATTTTCTCAGCCTTTGCTGGTCAATAATGACATGTATGCGTTTGTGAAAAGTACTGCTTACGATTCCATCAATAACAAAATTTATTTCAATGTGATCAATGGTTGTCCAACCTGGGGCATTCCCTGCGCATTAAATTATAGCCTATTTTCCCAACACAGTCTCATCAACATGCATAATTATACAGACAACGATCTTCAGTCTGTACAAGGAAGCAAATACCAGGTAGCCGGTCCAATCTACCCCGTTAGCGAATTTACCGACGGAGTTGCCATCCAATCCCGTCATCAGGATAATAGCATCTATTCCAATTTTGGTTATTATTTCAATCGGATCAATGAAGATTTAAATTTACCCGGAACGATCTGGTCTTATACTCCAGCTACAAATCCGTCCTATAAACAGATCTCTACTTTTGAGATCAAGGGAGATTCTGTTTTCTTATTTGAAAGGGATTCCTCTTCAACGATCAATTACTACAGTGTGCTGGTAAAAAATAAGATCTCAGGGGGAAATATTCCTTTCAATTCATTACTAGCTTCTTCCCCTTCTAACAGCCTGGGAGCAATTGAAGGAAAGATCACAAGCTCTGTGAGGGTGAATGATAAAATTGTTCTTGCTGGAATGTTCACTGCCTCCGTTTCCGGAAATTATATTGGAAGAAATTTAGTTTACTTAAATACCACAACCGGACAATTATCTCCAGCGCCGGTGACGTTCACTGCAGGAAGTGCCATTTACGATATGAAGATCCACAATAACAAGATCCATATCGCTGGACTCTTTGCACAAGTGAACAATAAATGGAGGAATAATTATGCTGTACTTGATTACAATCTGAATCTGAAGAACGACAGTTGTTATTTTAATGGAGATTTTGCCATGAATACTTATCTCACCAAAATCGCATTCTACGATAAGTACATGATCGCCTTAGGAAATTACTGGGCAGTGGCCGGGAATCAATTTGCCTTCTTCTTCAATATCTTCACCATTAAAGCCGTTGACCTTACCAATAACACAGTGATGCCCTGGACATTCAGTGTTTCAGGTTATCCTGTTATTTACAAAGACCAATTGTTTGATATGCATAAGAACAAGTTATACATCAAACGAAGGGACAATAATGCAGCTGAGTTTTTGGTTTACTGTTTTGAGCCCGTCAATACTTCTTGGAACATTCTTTATCCCGGAAGTAATTTGCCAAATCCAAGTTCAACTGTCGCCCTTTGCGCGCCTGACAATGGTGATTCGAAAATATTTATCGCACCCATTCGCTATGCAACAACTTACAATTGGATATATTCCGGCAGCAATGCAACCATCGTTCCTTTAGGAAACGGAAGCACGGCAAAGCTTGTTATTGATAACAGTTCAACGAATGGTGTTTTAAGTGTAACCGGCTACAACGATTGTTCTTTGAGTTCGCAAACAGCTACATTGAATGTTACGATCAATGCCAAGCCAACATTCACCTTGCCTGCAGGTCCACTGAACTTAAATTGCAATCCCGATTCAACATTGCTTCAGGCAAACTCAAGCAATTCGAACACTACATTACAATGGCGACTCAATAATGGCAACACTTACTATAATCAGCCATTCTATGCAAAAACAGCCGGGAATTACAGAATGAGGATCACAGACAATGTGAATTCATGCAGTGATAGTGGGATGGTAACTTTGATCAACAATAAAATATTTCCAAATGCCAAGATCACTTCCCATGTTTATCCCGGACCTGTTATTCCTATTGATACCATCACCTGTTTTCAGCCGATGGTGAATATTACAGGTGCATCAGATTCGAGTGGAGTCGCGATCAGCTGGAAATCCATTGCCGGCAATTCAGTTTATGCAAATCCAATATCTGTCAACGCTCAAAATAATTTGAAACTGATCGTTACCAGAACATCAAATGCCTGCGTTGATTCCTCCATGATCGTTTTAGTTGGACAAAACAACACAAAGCCTTTACTATCCCTTAATAATTATTCACCCCAGATCAATTGCAGTATTTACACGGCAAGCTTGGTCGCATCAGTACAACCTAGTAATTGTTTCGCCGGCTGGACAGGCCCTCAAAGTTTTACATCAACCAATCCGGCTAATGCAAATGCGATAGGCAAATACTATGTAAACGCATTTGATCCTGTAAACGGATGCATTAAGATTGATTCTGTAAACGTGATTCAAACAAACAGTTTACTTTTAAATTCCAGTAACGACACTACGGTATGTAAGTTTTCGAATTTGAATTTAACATCATCCGCAATTGGAACTTTAAGTGGAATTTCATTTTCGTGGAACACCGGTGCAACTGGAAATAACATCTCCGTGAATCCAGCAAACACATTCACTTATATTGTCTCTGCCACTGGACCAGGAGGATGCGCAGGAAGTAAAAACATAAAAGTGATTGTACCAACTGACATTCAGGATTCACTGATCTCGTATAGAAATTGTGATGATAATTCCACCGGCACTTTACTTGTTTATGCAAAAGGAGGAATTCCTCCTTACAAATACTCATTGAATGGTTCTAATTTCAGTGCGAATTTCACCTTTACGAATTTACCGTTTGCAACCTACTCGGTACAAATAAAAGATTCTATCGGTTGTCTGAAAAGTGCAACTGTTTCAGTAAACGCCATGAGTAATCTGCCTGTTCCTAAATTCCTGGCAAGTACAAAGAATTTTAGATCAGATACCATCGTCTTGGTGGATATTAGCGTTCCTAGACCTGATTCCGTAAAGTGGCTTCTTCCAAATTCAGTAATAAAAATTGGTGGAGATCAATTCAATCCTGTATTAGTTGTAAATGATACCGGTTCTTTCCTCATTACTATGAAAGGATATTTTGGAAAATGCATCATCAATTCTACCAAAACCATACGTTTTGGAGAGATCGATTCAACACAGGCCAATGCTTATAACGCGAACGGAATCAAGTCCTGCATTCTGTATCCAAATCCAAATACCGGACAATTCACTATTCAGGTAGAATTTTATAAAAAGCAAAGTGCCAGTATTCAGGTCTGGAATACGGAGCCGGTAAAGTACTTTCAGCAGAATTTCTATGACACAGAGTTTATACAGTTGCCCGTTAATCTTTCCCAATTACAAAACGGAAGTTATCTGCTTCGGGTAATAGGAGAATTTGATTCCCTTACCCGTTCATTCATTATCAATAAATGAAATTAGCTTCAATAATTGTGTTTGCTTCTTGCATTCCCTTCTTCCTGTTTGCTCAGGACCTGGAGAAGATCGGAAAGAAGGATGTATTGAAAGTGAACGGTGGTCTGAACTATTCTTCCGTTTTCTATGATGCAAAAGGAATACAAGGAAGGCGACAACCATTTACTTATTTCATCAACGGAAACATCACCGGCAACATTGCAGGCATCACTCTACCCTACACTTTCAATTACAGCAACAATCAATTGACCTATACGCAACCTTACAACATCAATAGTTTTAATCCCTCTTACAAATGGGCAAAGGCTTATATTGGTACAACCAGTATGAACTTTTCCCAATACACAATGGCGGGACATATTTTTAACGGCGCAGGAATAGAACTCACACCTAAGAACATTCGTTTTGCCGCACTTTATGGTAGATTTAAAAAAGCAGTTGAATTTGATCATGAAAATAATACGGATGCAACGATGTCATTTAAAAGAATGGGATATGGTGCGAGTTTGGGATATGAAGCAGGTGGGCATTCGATCAAGGCAATCTATTTTACTGCGAAAGATGATATTCATTCCCTCTCCTTCCTACCCATCAATACTGCCATCACTCCCATGGAGAATACGGTGATCAGTTTAACTGGAAAAACGATGCTCTATAAGAATTTCACATTAGAAGGAGAATATGCGCTTAGCGCTTTAACCAGAAACATTACATCTCCATCTGACCTCAATGCCTACCCAAACAACAAACTCCCTTTGCTTTTTCAGCCCAATGCAACTTCTCAGTTTTTTTCTGCCTATAAAGGAAGTATAGGATATAGAATAAAAATGGCAGGAATTCAATTGAATTATGAGCGTGTTGAGCCGGATTACATGACGCTTGGGGCCTATTACTTCAACAACGATCTGGAGAATATAACATTGGCGCCTTCTTTAACTCTGTTGGAAGGAAAAATGAATCTCAGCATCAACACAGGCGTACAAAGAAACAACCTGAAGAATGATAAACTGAATACCACCAGGCGATGGGTCGGAGCAGCCAATCTTTCATATGCTCCCAACGCTAAATGGAATTTTAGCGCAGGGTATAGCAATTTTACTTCTTTCACCAAACAAAAACCCCAAGAAGATCCTTATTACAGGAATACACTTGACACATTGAATTTCTATCAGATCGCACAAAGCGCGAACGCAAACATTCTCTATAATTTTGGCAGCAACAAGATCAAACAAAATATTGTTCTTAGTGGCAATTACATGGTGAGCTCACAAACGCAAGGAAGTTTTGCGTCCATTGGCATTTTAGGCCCGGAAATGAACAAAGGCGTTCCTTCACAAGTCATCAATGTGAATGCAGCACATAATGCTCAATTCACGGAAAGTAAAACCTCAGTTGGAATTTTATTCAACATGAATCAGGTAAAGATGCAATCAACAGAGATGATCTATTGGGGGCCGGGACTAAACATCAG
>DAORJH010000057.1:0-9173 GCA_035438925.1 Bacteroidia bacterium
GATAGCACATTCCGGTATTCATTTTTTGTTCGGCATTAATCTGGGTTTCCTTGGCGTAGAGATCTTTTTTGTCTTAAGTGGTTTTCTAATTGGACAGATCATCTTAAGAGAATTCAATGAGAAAGTAAGTTTTCAAGGCTGTTCCACCTTTTACATCAATCGCTGGTTACGAACTTTCCCACTCTATTATCTCGTTTTGCTGATCAAAGACCTTCTGCCCGAAAGTTCCTTTCACCCTGCACATTACGCCTTCATTCAAAATAACCAAGACCTTACTTTCTTTCCTGTTTCCTGGAGTCTTGCAATAGAAGAATGGTTCTACATCCTCATCCCTCTTGTGTTTCTGATAAAAAGCAAAAGTCTTAGAATGAATATGGGATTTTTTGTTTTTTCTTTGATGGTTTTGAATATTGCAGGCAGATTCTTCTATATACATCTCCAACATCCGGAGTTCGACTTGGGTGTTCGTAAATTCATTCCTCTTAGATTCGATTCCTTGCTAACCGGTGTACTTTTTTCTATGATAAAGGTTAATTATTCTTCTCTCTATTCTAAGATCTCAGGCCTCTTCGGTTTAATAACGTCCATGTTGCTATTTCTGATCGGCTATTTCATTTACAAAAAGTATGTACTGCTTGAAGCCTACACAGAAGCCGGAACGATCAAAGATCTTTTTCAAACACTGGTGTTTGTAGCTTTCAGCTTCTCGTTTGGTTTTTTTATTATTTGGCTGGAGCAAAATCCGATCAATCAAGTTTCCAAAAAGAACCTGATCCTGAAAACGATCACTGTACTTTCAATATTGACATACGCCATTTATCTCATCCATTTTGATATTTTCAAATTTTTCATTAGTTCTCCTCCCTTCTCTACTGATTGGATCAAGGAAATGCTTACTTCTTCAGCCGTAATCCTTACAACTGCCTTCTTAATGCATTTTATTCTGGAAAAACCGATAATGGATTATCGAAAGACGCTGGTTAGAAAACTTTTTCCAAGTCCTGTTTTGAACTCATGAGAACTTACGAATGACCCTACCAAGAAAAGATTTTAGATCGGCTGTGACATTGAACAAAAACTTTACAGGAGTCTTTGTGTTGAAATACTTTTTATTGATCTGCTCTAAATGAGTCAGAACACCTTCATATCCTTCGAATGAAAAGTATTTCCAGACACCAAATCGTTTGCAATATTGCTCAAATTCTTTGTTTGAATCTGAAAAGGAAAGAGACGTGGGGGAAAAGATTCGCAAATAAAGGGGCTGATATCTTTTCGAATAATAGACCTTTTTTCCTTGATAGAACTTATGAAAGACCAAGTCATGATCACAAACAAACAGTGGAAGATCTCGGAAATAGGAAATCTTTGTCATTGCATCTTCAAATCGCATGATAACAGTTGATGGAAACCAGGCGAACTCTTTTGAAAGTGAGCGAAGATCATACACGTTGAACATGCATTGGTATTTGTCCACGAATACATCAAAATCAAGTTTCTCAGATTCGATCTTTTGCAGGATCACAGGTGAAATAACATCATCGTCATCCAACCGTATCAAATACTTTGGCTTAACTGAGAGCTTATCCAGAATATGGTACAGCTCGAGCAGTTTGTCTTCTTTCGTAGTTGATTCTGCCTTCAGATATATAAAATTTCCTTCTGTTCTATTCTCTTCACCCATTAGGATCGCTGACCAATTGGACGAAGACTGCTTCAATAAGGAGCTTTTATATAATTCAAATAGTTCAGCACGCAGCGGACTTAAAGAAGCACGGGGCGTGAGACAAGTAACAAAGACAAAATCCTTCAGTTGCATGATTTACGGATATAAATATAGAAAAATGAATTCAATATGACTTCCTGTACAAGATGCTTATTGAACACCGTGAACACAAAATCGATCCGTTTCGATGAAAGTGGAATTTGCAACTATTGCTCTTACTACGACAAGGTAACTGCATCTCTCGGAAATACAGAACAGCGAAAGGAATGGTTAGACAAGAAAGTTGCTCAGATCAAAGAAGAAGGAAAAAACAAGGAGTTTGATTGTATTTTAGGAGTGAGTGGTGGAGTAGACAGTTCGTACATGGCTTTATGGGCTAAGGAATCCGGATTGAGACCATTGGTAGTACATTTCGATAACGGATGGAATAGCGAATTGGCCACACAAAACATAAGAAACATTTGCGAAAAACTGAAATTTTCTTTGAACACATACGTGATCAACTGGGAAGAATTTAAAAGGCTGCAGATCGCTTATTTAAAAGCAGGAGTAATAGACATTGAGGCGCTCACTGATCATGCGATCATGGCTACGATATACAGTATAGCCGAAAAATACAAACTCAAATACACCTTAAGTGGATTCAATTACTCAACAGAAGCGATCATGCCAAAAGGATGGGTCTTTGATAAGGGAGATTGGGATAATATAAAAGACATTTATTCTAAATTCGGATCTGGTGAACCTATCCGTTCCTTTCCACACGTCAGCTTCTATAAAAAACTATATTATCATTGGTTTTTAAAATTGGAATCGATACAGGTTCTCAATTATCTTCCTTATAATAAAGCAGAGGCTAAAAAAATAATTACCGAAAAGCTAAGCTGGCGGGATTACGGTGGAAAACACTATGAATCAATTTTCACGAAATTCTATCAGGCTTATATCCTACCCGTAAAATTCGGTGTTGACAAGAGAATCGCACATCTTTCTAATCTAATTTGCAGTGGACAGATAAACAAAGAAGAAGCGCTCAAAGAATTGTCACTTCCTCTCTATTCTGATAATGAGCTGGAATCAGAAAAAAACTATGTACTGAAAAAACTAGACTTGAGTGATGAAGAATTTTCCCGACTCATGAATGCACCCGTTCGACTTCACTCAGATTTCAAAACAGAAAAAGTAAAATGGGAAAAATATTTCAAGCTCATAAAACTGTTAAAATTAAATTTCAAGTAACTGGAAA
This sequence comes from Bacteroidia bacterium, assembly GCA_035438925.1. Taxonomy (GTDB): domain Bacteria; phylum Bacteroidota; class Bacteroidia; order B-17B0; family Aurantibacillaceae; genus Aurantibacillus. The sequence goes on from DAORJH010000057.1 coordinate 2,970, forward strand.
ATAAAAAGAACATACTTATTATTTCTTACGTTTTCCCGCCTCATTATGGAGTTGGAGGAAGGCGCTGGTCCAAACACGCAGATGCGCTCACTAAAATGGGATACAGAGTACATGTGATCTGTGCTGAGAATCTTTTTAGCAAAGTGTCGATTTGGGATGAAATGGTAAAGGCAAATCCAAATATCATCGTTCATCAGATAGCTTCAAGATATCCTAGCACCTTGGTGGAATTCAATCAGGGAACAATTGGCAAGATCCTATACAAAATTTTGATACTGCTCCTGCCACTTTTCACAAAGGGGTCTTATTTAGATCGAACAGCTTTTTGGAAAAAAGTGCTGTTAAAAAAAGCAGAGAAGGTCATTTGTGAAAATCAGATCAAACATGTTATTGCATCAGGAGGACCTTTCGGTGCCATGTACTATGCCACTCTCCTGAAAGAAAAATTCGGAGATCTATTTCTTTTGAATGACATGCGAGATCCATGGACCTGGGGTCCGAATTGGGGATTCCCTTCCTTAAGTGAAAAACGAATGGAGTTTGAGAAGAACAGGGAATTTGTTACCATCAGAGATTCGGATCTTATTAGTACTCCCAGTGAGGACATCAAAAATTATCTGATTGAAAAATATCCGAAGTTTCAGGACAAATTCATTCAAATTCCCCATTTTTTTGATCCGGAAGAAATAATCACAGAGAAAAAAACAACATCTAAGGTGATCCGATTCGTTATGTACGGCAATATTTATCACAATATTGAATCCTACATTCAAAAATGCGCTGAGCTTTTCGCTAAGAACAATGACAGTATCAGTCTTGATATATATACCGACAAGATCCAGCATTTGAAAACTTTCCAGAATGCCGGCGCAACGAATGTCTTCTTTTATGAACAACTGCCTGCAAAGGAGCTCTTTTCAAAATTCAAGAACTATGATTTTGTTTTTTTATTCAATCCCGATTATAACAGAAACAATATCTCAACTAAATTCTATGAGATCATACAGACACGTACTCCTGTATTTTTCTTCTGCAAAAAGGGATTAGGTCCGGATTTCATCACCAAAAATTCACTTGGTCTTCACGCAGATATTGAAAATATAGATGATCAAATGGCTGAGCTTATTAATGGAACAAGTACATTCAAGTACAATGATCAATACGATGTTAGCAAATTCACTCTTGAGAAGATAACCCAGTCAATTTCCGAGCTTTTAGAGATCAACAATAATTTCCTTCAATCAAATCATAACAGTAATAAAAAGAATCTTCTTCTTACCTTCGATTACGAATTATTTCTTGGTAAAAGATCGGGCAGTGTATATAATTGCATACTTCTCCCCACAGAATTGATCCTTAAATCACTATTAAAATTCAAATTAAAAGATGCTATCTTTTTTATTGATACTACCTATTTGTGGAGACTAAGTCAAGAAAATAATGCTCTTGCCAAGGAAGATCTGAAAACCTTAATGGTACAACTTATCAAAATTGTAAGAGCCGGACACTTCATTTTTCCACATTTGCATCCACATTGGCTGGATGCAGTTTATTTGGAAGAGATCAACGAATGGGATCTGAGCAACAAAAGCAAATACAGAATACAATCCATTCAACCTGAACAAAGGAAAGAACTATTCAGATATTCCTTTGAATTGATCCAAGACATACAGAAAAAAGCCGGCGTAGAATATTCGATCGACAGCTATCGCGCAGGAGGATGGTGTATACAACCCTTTGATCAATTCAGGCCGCAATTTGATGAATTTGGTATAAAAAATGATTTCTCAATATTGAAAGACTTTAGCTTAACAGATAAAGATGCATTCTACAACTTTGAGAACTTTCCATCACGATTTATCTACTCATTCACAAATGATATTGGTAAAATTGAATCGAATGGACTTTACAAGGCGTATTCAATTACGAGCATACATATTAGCAAGCTAACCCAGATAATCAACAAGTTCTTTCTAAAGGTATTGTTTAAATTAGGATATAATAACTATGGTGATGGAATGGCTGCCAGGAAGATTCAACATCCGGAATTAGATGAAACTTCTGAGAATGCCTACTTCACAAAAAAAGAAATTGAAATGACTTCAATCGAACTCATGACCTCTGTTAAACTGAAAATCTATCGTTCTTTTATCAAGGACAATTCATACATACATTTCCTTTCGCACCCCAAAATGATCTCCAGTCATAATATCAATTGCTTTAATAAGTTCTTAAAAGAGCTATTGAATAGTTGTGAAGTAGAAACTGATTACCGGAAAATGCATTAAAATCACATGACAGATACTAAAGCACCACTACTTCTGATCTGTTACTCATTTCCACCTCACCCTGGCATTGGAGGAAGAAGGTGGGCCAAGTTCACAAAATATCTTGCCTTGAACGATCAAAGTACAATTGTATTCAACGCGAGCAATATTTTCAATGAAAATTCACTATGGACAAGGGATACGATCAATGATAAGATACAATTGAACAGTTATCCGTTTTCATTTCAAAAAATCGTGAAGTTTCCACAAACTGTCTTCGAAAAAACAGGCAGAAAGGCGATCAACTTTTTTCTCCTTCTAACAAAATACAATACCGATCTAATAACCTCCTTACCAAATCATGAATTCTGGAATTCGATCGAAGAAAAGATAAAAACGAATAAAATAGAAAAAGTTATAGTAAGCGGTGATCCTTATTTATTCTATTACGCGTCCTTATTAAGGAAAAATGTTTCGTTTGAACTTATTCTTGACTACCGTGATCTCTGGAACGACCACTCATTTTATAACAAAAACGTTTCATTCAGCAAAAAACAAAGAAATTTTTTTAATTACTGTGAGAATGAAGCCTTGCAAATTTGCGATAAGATCATTTTTGTTGATCAGCATCTGGAAGACACAATTACAAAAAGGATCCGGAATAGAAATCCAAAAACAAGTGTTATACCGAACGGCCTTGATCTGGATGACATAAAAGACATAAAAAAGACGGATGTAAAACCCTCCGAAAAAAAGATGATCTTCTTTTGGGGAAGCATCTCTTCGGATCTGAATGAAAGTGTCTATCACTTCATCAGTAGCTTTTCTGAATTAAGGATCAAAGAACCTGGGATCTACAATTCCTTCCATATCACAATTGGAGGTACAATTGATCATGAACTCGTGAAGAAGATCAAATCACTGAATCTTGAAAATGTAACGATCGAAACAAAATTACTGAGCAGAAACGAATACTACGAGCGATTAATGAATGCTGATATTGGAATCACACTGAATTCATATGAGTACAGAAACTCATTTGTAACCAAATTCTCTGACTATCTTTTTCTAAATAAATTCATCCTTAATATATCTTTTGAAGGAAGATTTGCTCAATTCATTAAAGAACATCATCTAGGTGATACGTTTTATAAAAAAGATGACCATCGCTTTTTCCTTGATCTAAAAAACAACTTAGCTAGTTATAAAAAACCAACAGAAGAAATGCTATCCTCATTCGAATTAAAAAATCTGACACAACATCTGGAATCATTTATTTTCAGTTAATTGAAATGAATTACCTTACTCGAATAAAAAACAAACTAACAACAAGCATTCTAAACAATTTTCTATTCAACTTCATCATCAGGTCTATTGGTCTTGAAGAAAAAGTCTTCCATAGAATGAATCCTTATCTTTCTTATATTCCCTCTTCCGAAAGAACTACGCAGGAGAATGCAGGTTATTCAGACCGACCTGAGATAAACGAGGTAATTCACAAGTCAAAAAATGACCTGATGGATTCAATTGCTTCTCATTGTCAAAAAAATGACAGAATACTTGACGTAGGATGCGGGCCGGGAATGTATTTAAGTCTATTAAAAGACAAAGGATATGAATTGACAGCCATTGATATCAATTCGGCCATGATAGAAGCATCGAAGAAACTCATACCTTATGCTAACTACAGAACCGGCGATCTTTTAGATCTGGAATTAAAAAACAATTTTAACTTCATCTATTGCATTGGAATGCTGGTGTATATTCCTAAAAACAAAATACATCGCTTTATCGAGAAAATCTACTATTTACTGGCGCCAAATGGTATACTTTATCTGAACTATCCACATGCCATCAGCAGATTAGACACACTCTATAATGATCTAACTTACATAAGGTATTCGCCGCAATTCATAGAAAGAATAATTGAACCTTATTTTAAAATTCTAAAACACGAACAGGCTTTTGATGGAAGAAATATTTCCTCTTACGATAAAAAACCTTATAAAAGTCTGAATGAGAATACGGACAGGACCTATAAAAATTCGTATCTACTGATCGCTCAAAAAAAATCATGAGTCTCTACACATTTCTAACAAATAATGTTTTAGTCAATAATTTATTGATTGCATTGAAGCTGGATGCAAAAAAAGAATTGCCGGCGGGGCATTGGAAGGCATTCAAGTATGATACAAAGAAGAGCATTCAGCAAAACGCTGGATTTTCACATACGCCGGAAGTAGAAGAAGCTTTGTCAATAGTAAAAAATAAGTTAGACCAATCTTTAAACCAAAATCTAAAAGCAGGCAGTAAACTACTTGATATAGGTTGTGGTCCCGGTATCTATATGGATCTTTTAAAAGATAATTATCAGGTGACAGGGATCGATGTGAGCGAAGATATGCTACTGGCTGCATCCGGTCTACTACCTAAGAATGAATTTTACAAAGGCAACTTTTTAAACACAAGTTTCAAAGAGAAGTTTGACGCGATCTACTCCATCAGTGTTCTCGAATATGTACCGGTCAGTCAAATCGAGGAATTTTTCAGAAAGTGCTCTGACCATTTGAATAAAGAAGGAATGATATTCATTCAATATCCCCATGCCTTGAAAAGGTCTGACTTGAACTATCCTGACAGAAATTACATCAACTACTCTCCTGATAAGATAGACAAGATCGCTAAAAAATACTTTACAGTAGTAGAACATTCACAAAGTTTTGATGGAAGGCCTGTCTGTTTATTCGACAATTCTCCGTATCCTACCAAATCAAAAACATTTAAGAACGGTTATCTTCTGATAGCTAAAAAAAAGTAATGAAACTCCTTACATCAGAAGAATTTCTTAACGACACAAATGTGATTATGGAAAATATGCCTTTCTGTTTGCAAAGAGATTACCTTTCGCTTTACCCGTCCATTGAGGTCTTTCGCGTTGGTAGATTGTATGCGCCGGTTAAAAGGCAAAGTTTCAAGAAATTCAAAACAATGCAGTTTCAATTCGCGCCGGTCGATCATCTAGGAGAAAAACCAAGTCCCGAGCAAGAGCAGGAATTTTGTAACGATGTTGTTTCATACTGCGAAACTAATAGAATTGCCCACAGAATAGTTCAACCTGTAACCCATTGCTTATTCAGTGCAAGTCCTGACAATTGCATAAAGATCCCTTTCGGAACTTACAAAATAGATCTGAATTTATCGGAAGAAGAGATCTTAAAGAAAATGCAGGCAAGGTACAGAAGTTCTATCAATCAGGCATCTCAGCTAAATCCAGAGATCAGATATGGCATTTCTGAATTAAAGAAATTTCAGGAACTTCATGAAGAGACCATGAAAAGAACAGTCAATTTTCATGAAAGTTATGCCACCTTAAAATCAGAACTCGATGCACTTCCGAAAAATGCACTACTGGCAACCGTTTATTTGAACAACGAACTTCAAGGAGGTTTATATGTTCTTTACTCTAAGTTTGGTTCTTACTACATGCATGGGGCGTCTTCCAAAAAAACGTCGGCACAGGGCGCTATCCGTTTTCTGCATTACAAAATAATGTGCGAGTTAAAAAAAAAGGGAGTGAAGTATTATGACTTTGTAGGCGCAAGGCTAAGCGATGTTAGTGGTACCAAATACGAAGGCATTCAGGACTTTAAAAGAAGGTTTGGGGCAGAATTGACAGAAGGCTTTCTTTGGAAAAAAGACATAGAACCTAAAATTGCGAGTTCTTATGATGTACTGCTTAAAATCAAATGCAAACTAAAAGGAAGTCCTTACCCGAAGGACATAATTGATCAGGAAAAAAATAAATTTAAAAAAATCATTTCATGAAGATCTATTTGCTTGTTGGAACACGTCCCAATTTCATTAAAGTAACTCGATTTAAATCAATCGCAGCTGCTAACTATCCGAATATTGAAATAAAACTGATTCACACAGGACA
>DAORJH010000058.1:0-9170 GCA_035438925.1 Bacteroidia bacterium
ATGAATCCCTGATAAGGGGCCATTTGAAGTGACGAATAACGCTCCATCACTTCCTTATGAAGCACAGGATCCACTTTTACACCGTAATTTTCAATAAGGTCTTTACCAGCTTTGTAATCACCTTGCGATTTCACGCGTTGGATCTCTCTTAAAAGATCTCCGAATAAAACGCGAAGTTTAGCATAGTCATTGATAAAGAAATAGGTTTTTCCGTTTTCGAACTTTTTCTCGATCACATTATCTTTTTTCCCTTTTTCATACACCCATGCTGCTACCATCTGACGGTTACGCATGTGTGCTTCTTCGATCTCTTTTCCCGGCTTGATCCTTGATAACTGAACAATGAGTCCTTTTGTAATGTACTCATCGTATGCAGCTTTACCATAATCCAACGAAGGCATCACGCCAAGATCGATGAGTTTCTGATCATATAAATAATACAAGGCAACAAGGTCCGCTCTGCCTTCCTCTAATGCATTTGCATAGTTCTTCAATGTTTCACTCGAAGCACCAACTCCCGGTTCGGCCTGTCCGCTTGCATGTCCGATCACTTCATGCATATCTGTGTGTAATTTATCAGCCAGAGATGCGCATTCTAGAACACGCTTTTTTATTTCATCGTTATAATAGAATTCATTTACTACCGATCCACCAGCTGCCATATCATACGCTTCTACGATATTCCCAAGGTTCACAGATTTGCTTCCGTGTACTTCTCTGATCCACTCGCTGTTTGGAAGATTGATTCCGATAGGTGTGCTTGGGGCAGCGTCACCACTTTCAACAACTGCATTGATCACTTTTGCAGAAATTCCTTTTACATTTTTCTTCTTATGCTGTGGCAGTATAGATGAATTGTCTTCGAACCATTGTGCCTGAGCACCTATCGCTGAAATACGCTTGCTTGCTTCAAAATCTTTCACAGAAACAACAGATTCAAATGAACCTTTTTTTCCTAATGGATCATTGTAAACTTCAATGAAGCCATTCACCAGATCCACCGAACTAGCAGTGTCCTTCACCCAAGCGATATTGTAATCATCAAAATCTTCGAGTCGGCCGCTTCTGTAGAAACGGATGAGTTTGACAAAGGCATCTCTTTGTGCGCTGTTCTCCGCCACTTCCGTTGCTTTTTCCAGCCAATAGATGATCTTTTCAATAGAGGCTGAATACATTCCGCCAAGCATGTATTTTTTCTCCACCAATTTACCATTCTCCTTTACTACTTTACTGTTTAATCCGTACATCGGATTTTCCTTTTTGGTCTTATCTACCATTCCCGCGTAAAATGCAATCACCTCTTTCTCAGTTACGCCTTCAAATAAATTCACTGCTGAAGAAGTTATGAGGTCTTTCTTGGAATCCAGACTTACTTTTTTTGGCGCGATCTGTGGATCGTAGATCTGTTCAGTGATGAATTTTGTGAAGGTTTCTTTTGTCTGACCCGGCATCAAAGGCAATGCTTTTTCATCAACGATCCCAATTAGCTCAGCGAAATATTCCTTTGAGCATTCCGGAATGAATTTATCGCTGCTGTAGTGATGATGCATACCATTACTGAACCAGAAACGTTTGGCGTAAACCACGAATTTGTCGTATTCTTCACTTTGTTTTTCGTTCTTATAAAAACGGAAAATTGCTTCAATTGTTCTTCTGATAGTAAGATTGTATTTGTAATTCTGATCGTAGATGATATCTCTTCCACACAAAGCTGCTTCATGAAGATAGTAAAGTAATGTTTTGGTCTGTAGTGGAAGTTTGTCAAAATCCTTCACTTCATAACGAAGTACTCTCAGATCGGCAAACTTGTCTGCCACATATTCAAATTTCTCCTGTACCGGTGCTTCTGCCTTTACAGTATCTTTTTTTACGTTTGACTTTACACCTGCCAGTTCATTATCGGAAGATGTGCAGGATGCAAAAAGAAGACTGAAGGATAAAGCTTTTAATAAGTTGTTCATGGGTTCGATTTTAGCTACGCAAGGTTACGGAATATTTAAATTTTCTGCAATGCCAAATGAAGTAATATTGGTACGCAGAATGGGGGATAAATGAGGTAAATCAATCTGTTTTTAATTCCGAGGACTGTACCAGGATAGAGGAATGTAAAGTTCGGTGGTTTCAAACGAGAAGAATTAAAAAAACCCATTCATTTGAATGGGTTTTTTTAGTTGGTCTATAATTGAGTTTTTTCTTTGTATTTTTTTACCTGGGTCCGTAAGGCTTCACAGGCAAGATCTGTTGCTTCTTCAAAGGTTTCACATTGTTTCTTGGCGAAGAATTCATGCCCTTTTCCGTGCATTCTTATTTCGGCTACTTTGTTGGCCGCATTGTCATTTTTGTCCAAACGCAAAATGATGTCGCTGGTAATGATCCCATCATAAAATGTTTTTAATTTTCCTACTTTTTCATTTACAAATCCGAGTAGTTTTTTGTCTGCATCAAAGTGCACTGATTGAATGTTGATTGTCATGGCTTGTTCCTCCTTTTATTTTAATCACTCACCCGACCTTGGATGAGCTTGTTGGTATGTTTTCTTTAATTTACTAATGGTATTGTGCGTATAGATCTGCGTAGCGGATAGTCCGGCATGTCCTAACAACTCTTTTACTGCATTGATGTCTGCACCGTTATTGAGCAAATGTGTAGCGAAACTGTGACGTAAAACGTGTGGACTTTTTTTGCCGGCTGTGCTCACTTTTGAAAGAACATTCTTTACAATAGAAGTGATCTGATGTGCACTCAGCTGTTTATTTTTTTCGCTTACCAAGAGCCAGGGACTAGATAGGTTTTCACTGTTTTTTACGTTCATGTAGGCCTCCAGGTTGCGCTTCAATTCAATGCTAAAAGGGATAATGCGTTCCTTGTTTCTCTTGCCTAAAACTTTTAATTGAAGGTTAAAAAGGTCAGCATCAGACTCTTTCAGGTTCATTAGTTCAGCTCTTCTTATTCCGGTGCTGTATAAAATTTCTATCAACAACTTATCACGCATGCCACTAAAACCTTCTTCAAAGGTAAGGTCATGAAAGACGGAATGCGCCTGACTTTCGTCAATAAAACTGGGTAATTTCTTTGATCGTTTAGGTCCTTTTAATTTTGTGACCGGATTACTTGAGACCAAGTTGTGTTTCTGCAGGTACTTGAAGAAAGATCTAAGTGAACTTAATTTTCTGTTACTGGTCTCTGCACTGTTCCCTTGTTCAATAACCACCGAAATGTAATGACGAATATGCTGAAAAGAGATCTCTTGTAATTTAAGCTCAGGATCTTCTCTAGACAGGAAGGAAATGAATTGTTGCAGATCGGTTCGGTAGGCAGCAACTGTAAGTTTACTGGCCCTTTTCTGAAGACTTAGGTAACTGAAAAAATCCGAACACTCCTTCTCAAACATTGGGAAATAAAAAATCCTAACCTAAATTTACTCAATCAAGGTTAGGATTGCAATATCTATGGGAATAATTAACAGTAAGGACTATTTTTCAATAGCACCGATCTGTAATTTTTGCTTGTAAACGGCTTTGATCTTTGTTTCGCGCAGACGTACTGAAGGTTTAGTAAACTTTTGACGTTCACGTAATTGCTTCACAACTCCCGTTTTTTCAAACTTCTTTTTGTACTTCTTTAGCGCTTTCTCAATTGAATCGCCTTCTTTGATTTGAACAATAAGCATGTATCTATTCTTTTAATTTTAGAGGGGCAAATATATGAAAACTATTTTATTATTTAAAAAAATACCCTTTTTTTCTGCCCTAAGGCGCTTAAAAGGCTAAATTTGGAGCTCTGAAGATGAAAAAAGACAGTTTTAAGGTGTTTAAAGCCCTTCTGGCCAAGGTAAATAGCATCAGTATAATTAGCCACTGGAGTCCGGATGGTGATGCCATGGGAAGTAGTTTGGCCTTGTACCATTATTTGATCAAGTGTGGAAAGAAAGTTCAGGTAATTGTTCCTAATCAATATCCTGATTTTTTAAAATGGATGCCAGGAGATAACAAGGTGATGGTTTTTCAGGAAAATGAAGAGAAAGCGATCAAGGCATTAAAAAAAAGTGAATTGATCTTTACTTTGGATTTCAATACACTGAAAAGACTGGAGAAATTGGGAGAGGTGATCAGTACCCTGGATATTCCGAAAGTACTGGTCGATCATCATCAGCAGCCTGATACGTATGCATCGTATTATTTTCATGATGTAAACGCTTGCAGTACCTGCGAGCTGATCTTCGATCTCATTTGTGGTTTGGGAGGAAAAAAATTAATTGATAAAAAAATCGCGGCATGTCTTTATACCGGATTGATGACGGATACCGGATCTTTCCGATACCCAAGCGTGAATCCGAAAACACATCTCATCGTTTCTGAGTTGATGAATACGGGAATCGTTCCAGCCGATATTCACTCTGCTGTTTATGATACTTATAGCGAAGAGCGAATGAAATTACTAGGCTATGCATTGAGTGAAAAGATGATGGTGATGATAGGTTTACCTGTTGCTTACATAGCTTTGACAGATGAGGAATTGAGAAGATTTAATTTCAAAAAAGGCGATACAGAAGGTCTTGTCAATTATCCGTTTTCAATTAAAGGAATAAAGGTTTGTGCTTTCTTCAACGAATCAAAACAAGATGGTTACGTGAAGATAAGTTTCCGAAGTAAAGGAAAGATCGACGTGAATAAATTTGCACGCAGCCATTTTAACGGAGGCGGACATATCAACGCGGCAGGCGGAAAAAGTTCTGAGTCCTTACATGATACCGTAAACAGATTCATTTCACTTGCAAAAGAGCTGATACATTAATGATCCAATTCATCAGGAATTATTTAACACGCTCGAAAGCAATTGCCGCTAACAAACTCCGGAAAAAAAAATTTCTAGAGTGGGGCGAAATAAAAAGTATTGCTCTTATCCTTGATAAGGAAACATCTTATAATAAAAGTAAATTAGATGAATTCATAGCCTCTTTAGGAGTGTTTACGGAGGTGTTTTATTGCGAGATCAACTCCAAAACCCCCTCGTATAATGACTGGAACTGTCTTACAAAAAAGGACAAGAATATCTGGGTCTTACCTGCGGGAGTAGAGATCGAGAAAATCAAGAAGAAGAAATTCGATCTTGTTATTAGTTTGAACAGAAAAGGCCATCTCTATTCAGCCTATCTTACCTCCATTCTAGATGCTGTATTCAAGATCGGAACGAAAGATGTTTGTGGCGAACTGGATATTGTCATCGAGACAGAGACTGGCAAAAGTCCGGAACAGGACCTCAATGAAATACTACGGTATCTAAAGATGATCAAAACAAAATAAGGATCAGATCACGATCTTCTCTCCCAGATGTTTTGGTTTTGTGTCGAATACATAGAGGTCAAGCACACATTTTATTCTCGAAAAAAATTCTCTTGTCATCATGTGATATGTTTTTTGAGTGGTCACTTTTTGTGCATTGAAACCGAAAGCAGTTAAATTGATCCGACGTGCAATAAAAAGAGCTCGTTCGTTATGGAATTCCTGTGAAATGACAATGATGGAATCTTGACCGAAAACTTCTTTACATCTTACCATGCTGTCGAAGGTTCGAAGACCGGCATAGTCGGCAATGAGACAGGAATCGGGTATTCCCATTTTCCTTAGTGCTTTTTTCATTTCGCGTGGTTCGTTGTAATCATTGGCGCGATTATCTCCGCTGAGAATTATTTTTTTGATCTTTCCTTGCGCGAAAAGTTTGCCTGCTGCTTGAATTCGGTAGGTGAAATAAAGATTCTGTGAACCTCCTTCAAGATAACGGGATGTTCCCAGGAGGAGTGCTGCGTTACAGGAAGGTACTTTGCTTTCAAGATTGGTGATGTTCGCTTCGTTCTCCCATTTTATCCAATAAAAACAGATCAAGCCAAAAAGAAAAACTGGAATGGAAAGGCGAAGGGTCCATTTTAATATCAAGTAAATGAAATACATTTTTAGTTCAGGAATAGATCACTGCAGGCCAATGCAGAAAAAACCAGACTGGCGATGCCATTGGTGGTGAAGAAAGCCAGATTGACCCGGCTCAGGTCATTTGGCTTGACAAGCAGATGCTGATAAATGAGAAGTGAAACAAAGACAATTGTACCACAAAGAAACAGCCATCCATAAGATCCAAGAATATAAACAGTGATCATTAGAAGACCTGCTATCAAGTGCAGAAATTTTGAAAGATTCAAGGCGTTCTTGCGTCCGAGAAAAACGGGAATGGAAAAAAGTTTATTTTTTCTGTCGAATTCCTCATCCTGCAAGGCGTAAATGATATCGAATCCACTGACCCAAAAAAGGACAGCGCATCCCACGAGAATAGGGAGGAGAGCAAACTCTTCCGTAAGCGCGATATAAGCACCAACCGGCGCAAGACCAAGTCCGATCCCTAAAAACACATGGCAGAGTGGAGTAAAGCGTTTAGTGAAACTATATCCGAGAACGACAAGCAAAGCAACAGGTGATAAATAGAAACAAAGAGGGTTGATGAGGTATGTACAAAGTATAAAAGCCAGAGAACTAAGGATAACAAAAAGCAAGGCGGCGTTGGAGGTGATCTGTCCGGATGGAATTTCTCTTATTGCCGTTCTCGGATTTAGTGCATCGTATTTTCTATCGATAAAACGATTGAAGGCCATGGCACTGCTTCGGGCAAAGATCATGCATAAAACAACCAGAACAAGTTTCTCCCAGTTAAAAACTGCCTTACCGGAATGTATTGCAAGTGCGAAACCAAGCATTGCAAATGGCAAAGCAAAGACAGTATGACTGAATTTAATAAGCGAAAAATATTTTCTGATGGTTTTGATAAGGCAAAATTACCAATAAAAGACCGAGAATAAATATAATTATTTACCTCTGCCCTGAAGTACGATCAACACAGTATGAACAAGGATCTTAAAATCAAGAAGCAGACTCATGTTCTCGATATAGAGGATATCGAATTTTAAACGGTCGATCATTTGTTCTACATTCTCTGCATAACCATATTTCACCTGCCCCCAGCTGGTGATCCCCGGTCTTACTTTTTGAAGGTGTTTGTAATGTGGCGCTTTTTTCACGATCTGTTCTATGTAAAAGCTTCTTTCCGGTCTTGGACCCACAATGCTCATGTCTCCAATGATCACATTAAAGAATTGAGGTAATTCATCTAAACGTACTTTTCTCAGGAATCTGCCGAAAGGTGTAACGCGAGGATCATCTTCACTTGAGAGGGCGGGACCGCTTTTCTCAGCATCAACGTACATTGTTCTGAATTTATAAATGAAAAATGGTTTTCCGTGAATTCCAATTCGTTCCTGTTTGAAAAAGACAGGCCCTTTTGATCCTATTTTCACAAGAATGGCCAATAAAAGGTAAAGCCAGCTGAAACAGATCAAAGCAATGATGGATAAGGAAACGTCAATGAATCTTTTAACGGATACTTGCCAAACGGGAATGATCTGATTTTTAATTTCGATGAGAGGAGTTCCCAGAATGGTGGTCATTTTCACATGGCCACTGAGAATGTCATAGATATCAGGAATGATCTTGATGATGACGCCAAGATCACTAAGGTCGTTCACAATATTTTTGATGTACTCATGTTCCCAGCTTTCGAGTGCGATGATCACTTCCTCAATATTATTTTTTTCGATTATCTCTTTGATCTCATGGTATTCTCCTAAATGGGGTAGTTCTGCTTTCAGTGTATCAGAATAACCATTCTTTCCTTCAATGTGTGCAAATCCAATGAAATCATTTCCGATACCGTATTTCAGTGCGTTCACTTCTCTGAACATTTTGAGTGCTCTTTCGTTACTGCCAATAATGAGTGTTCTGAATCCGAATTTTTTACTATGGATCTGTCTGTTGGTATAGGAAGAAAGTAAAAGCCGGAAGAATGCCGTGATCACAAAATGTGCAGAGAAGAGAACAAAATACATTTTGTAATACAATTTGTAGGATGCCACCTGATCATCCAATAGAAGAACGAAGAAAAGAACGGTTACACCGATAAGTGAAGTGACAAAGCCATTTACGAATTCATTGATACGGGAACGTCGCAGAACGTTGTTGTAAGAGCCAGATAGATAGTAAGTGAGCACCCAGATAACGGGAAGGATCAATACGCTTGCATAGAATTTATCGTCAAAGATCTTCGAATTAAAATCTCCTGTCTTTAGTGGATCAATTTGTGTTTTCCTGTAGTAATAGAAAATGGTCCAGGCGAGCGCAGAAGAACAGAAATCAGCAATGAGGTAGTATATTGTTCTTAAGCGATGGCTCACGTTAGAAGGTAATTAGTTTGATGTTATCCAACCATACGCGTGCATTGTTGATCTGGTTGGGATTTTTCGCAAGAAAATAGATCTTTTGTTTCGTGGGAGCAGGACTTCGGTTTGCTGCTTCTGCCAGTTGAATGTAGATCTTGTTCCACTCTGGTTTCACATTCAATGTAATGGCCTTCTTAAGTGCGATGCCATCTGTAAGTCCAACTTCGAGTTCAAGATCACATTTGTAATTGAGTTCGAGGTAAACATTGGGATTGCCCAGAGGAATAGTGTAGTCGATCGCCGTTTCAAATTGTCCTAAAATGATATTGGACGGTAGTTCGAACATAGCGGATTTCCCTTCGAAACTTTCGCTAGAATTGATAATATTCAGGCTGGTGGTAGGACTGGTTGGAGTCGATCTGATAAGGCTGATTCCTGCACCGTCAAAATCCTCTGTCCATAAGAAACTCACGCCTGGATTGTATTTGAAAGTAAAACCACGCTCTATTGTTTTGCCTTTTTCTACTATGGTATCGAAACTGATCTTATCATAAAAAGTCCATGTAATAGTTGTTTCATTGATCCCGTTATTTTTGATTCCTGCGAATACATCAATGTGTACACTTTCACCGTAGCTGACAATAGGAAGTAAATTTCCGTAGGCATAGGCCCCTTGAAATTTGCCATTCACATAGAGGAAAAGATCTGTGATCTTGTGACTGGAAGTTCCTTGTCCCGCAGAGGTTGAAACGTTGAGGTACTTTGGCTTGATGAAGAAGGCTTCAGGAGACGGCTGATACTTTTTACAGTTTGTAAAAAACAAGAATAGTACACAACTTAAAAGCAGCAATTTTTTCATTTAAATACCAGCCCAAAAATGGGAGTTCAAAATTAAAAAAATAAGCTGTTCAGA